>NZ_JBHVKN010000010.1:14389-53276 GCF_042798075.1 Nocardioides sp. NPDC057772 | reverse complement strand
GACAACCCACTCCTCGGCCCCCGCGGCGCCGTCGCCACGTTCTCCGCACAGAAGGGGGCCGGCCCGCAGGAGCAGGCCATTCTCGAGGCGTCCCTGACGACGTACGCCTCTCTCGTCTCCGACGCCCTCGACCGCCCTGCACCGGATGACACCCCCGGTGCAGGTGCGGCCGGGGGCGTCGGGTTCGCCGCTCTGGCGGTGCTGGGCGGCCGGGTCGAGCGGGGCGTGGAGCTCCTCCTCGACCTGGTCGGTTTCCACGACGCCCTCGACGGCGCCGACCTGGTGGTCACCGGCGAGGGCTCCTTCGATCATCAGACCCTGTCCGGCAAGGCCCCGCTCGGCGTACTCGAGGCGGCGAAGAAGCACGGCATCGCCGCCGCCGTCGTGTGCGGCCGCACCACCCTCTCCCCCGCCGAGGCCGAGCACGCCGGCGCCGCGGCCGTCCACGCCCTCGCCGACCTCGAGCCCGACCCCGAGCGCTGCATGACGAACGCCGCCGAGCTGCTCTCACAGCTCGGCGGCGCACTCCTGTAACACGTCGTTCGTAGGTCTATCGGGTCGTTCCCATAGGGCGAGTGGTCCTACGAACAGCGTGTTACACGCGGTAGAGCCGTCAGAAGTCGAAGTCGTCGATGTTCGACTCGTCGAAGACCGTCGGCTCACCGAGGACGACGACGCCGTCAGCGCCGACGGTGTACTCGCCGAGCTCACCGGCCGCGAAGGTGTCACCCTCCTTGCCCTCGATGTCGCCGGAGGCGAGCGCGTCGGCGGTGTAGGCGGCCAGGTAGCCGAGCTGCTCGGGGTCCCACAGCGCGAAGGACTTCACGGTGCCGTCCTTGATGTACTCGCGCATCTGGTTCGGGGTGCCGAGGCCGGTCAGCGCGACCTTGCCCTTGTACTGCGAGTCGGACAGGTAGCGCGCGGCAGCGGCGATGCCGACGGTGGTCGGGCTGATGATGCCCTTGAGGTTCGGGTGGGACTGCAGCAGGCCGGCAGTCTTGTCGAAGGAGGTCTGGTCGTCGTCGTTGCCGTAGACGGTGTCGACGAGCTTGATGTCGGGGTGGTTCGCGGCCAGCTCCTCCTCCATCAGCTTGATCCACTCGTTCTGGTTGGTGGCGTTGGCCGCGGCGGAGAGGATCGCGATCTCGCCCTTGCCACCGATCTGCTCGGCGATCAGGTCGACCTGGCTCTTCGCGATGCCGGCCGCGTCGGCCTGGCTGACGAAGACGTCGCGGAACTTCGGCTCGGTGTCGGAGTCCATCGTGACGACCTTGGTGCCGGCGTTGCGGGCCTCGTCGAGCGCGTCGCCGATGGCGGTCGGGTCATTGGCCGAGACGACGAGCGCGCCGGCACGCTGCTGGGTCGCGGTGTTGATGAAGCTGACCTGCGAATCGGGGGTCGACTCGGTCGGGCCCACCTGCGACCACTTCGTGCCGATCTCCTCGGCGGCCTTCTGGCCGCCCGCGTCGGAGGCGTCGAAGTAGGGGTTGCCGAGATTCTTCGGGATGAAGGTGATGCTGCTGGTGTCGCCGCCACCCTCTCCATCGCTGCCGCTGCCGCTCCCGCCACCGCAGGCGGACAGGGCGAGGCCGAGGGCAGCAACGATGGCGACGGCACTGCCGGCGCGTCGGAACTTGCTGGTCATGTCTCTCACTCCGATTTCTTTGAGTTCTTCGAGGATGGTTCGTCCGAGCTCTGCTCTACCCGTTCTTTGGGCAGCCGATAGGTGCCGACGATGCGACCGGTCCAGCCGAGGACGCTCGCCGCGACGACCGCGGCGATGAGGAGTACGCCGGTGATGATCTGGATGATGTTGGCGCTGAGCCCGTCGAGCCGCAGCGCGCTGCCGATGGTGCCGATCAGGACGACACCGGCGATGACGCCGGGGATGGCGCCGCGGCCGCCGAAGATGGACACCCCGCCGAGCAGCACGGCCGCGATGACCTGGAGCTCCATCCCGGTGGCGTTGTCACCTCGCGCACTGCCGTAGCGCAGCGTGAAGTAGATCCCCGCCAACCCCGAGATCAGGCCGCTGAGGGTGAACAGGATCAGCTTCGTACGGTCGACGTTGACGCCGGAGAAGCGGGCAGCGTCCTTGCTGAGGCCGGCGGCGAAGATGCCGCGACCGAACGGCGTGAAGTGCAGGACGACGGCGAAGATCACGACCAGGACGACCAGCGGGATCGTCATCAGCGGGATCTGGGAGTCGCCGATCCGGGCCTGTACGACGTCGCCCCAGGCGTCTGGCCAGTCGGTGATCGCGGTGGTGCCGAGTGCGCCGACCGCGATGCCGCGGAAGAGCGCCATGGTGCCGATCGTGACGGCCAGCGATGGCAGTCCGTAGCGGGTGACGAGCACCCCGTTGAGGGCTCCCGCGACCGCGCAGGCGAGCAGTGCGAGCACCATCGCAGCCGCCATCGGGACGCCCTCCCGGTGCAGCACCCCGAACAGGACGCTGGAGAGCCCCACCACGCTCGCCACCGACAGGTCGATCTCGCCGGTGATGATGATCAGCGTCATCGGCAGCGCGATCAGCAGGATCGGCGCGATGTCGAGCACGAGGAAGTAGACCGTGATCGGGTCGGAGAAGTTGAGGATCGCGATCGAGGCGTACGTCCAGACCACCACGAGCAGCGCGATGATCGCCGAGTCCCGGGTCATCAGGGTGCGCTGCCACCACGGCTTGGCGTGCGCGGCGTACGTCCGAGCGGGTGCCTTCTCGGCGAGCAGACTCATGACTCTTCCCTCTCCGCGAGGAGCTTGTCGTGCTGACGGCGGGCGAAGTAGCGGTCCAGGACGATCGCGCCGATGATCAGCGCGCCGACGACGGCCTGCTGCCAGAAGTCGGGGATGCCCAGGATCGGGAGCGCCCGGTTGATGGTGATGAGGAGGTAGGCCCCCAGAGCCGCTCCGAGGACGGTGCCGCTGCCGCCGAAGATGGCCACGCCACCGACGACGGCGGCACCGACGGCCTCGAGCTCGATGCCCTGGCCGACGCCGGAGCTGATGGTGCCGTAGCGGGAGACGTACAGGATCCCGGCGAGGCCGGCGAGCGCACCCGAGGTCGCGAACGCCTGCAGCACCCGTCGCCTGTCACGCAGCCCGTAGAGCGTCGCGGCGTCGGGGTCGGAGCCGATGGCGTAGAACTCGCGGCCGACGCGGGTGGAGCGCATCAGGTAGATCGCGGCCGCCAGCAGCGCGAACGAGATCCAGGCGAGGTTGGGGATGAACAGGAACGAGCCGGTGCCGAAGTCGAGCAGCCCGGGCGGGATGTCGGAGGCGTTGATCCGGTCGCTGCCGGCCCACTCGAGCATGATCCCGCGGTAGACGTAGAGCGTGCCGAGGGTGATGACCAGCGCCGGCACCTTCGCGAAGGCGACCAGCACCCCGTTGACCAGGCCGAGCACGGCGCCCGCGGCGATGGCGATCAGGACGACGAGGATCACCGGGAGCCCGGTGTCGAGGAAGAGCCGACCGGCGAGGTACGCCGTCAGCCCGAGCGTCGAGCCGACGCTGAGATCGACGTTGCGGGTGACGATCACCATCGCCTGTCCGATCGCCAGGCAGACGAGGATCGCCGGGGTCAGGGTGAGGTCACGCCAGCCGTCCGTGCTGAACAGGAAGTTGGGGTTCACCGCCGTGGTCACCACGAGCAGCAGGAGGAAGGCGACGGCGATGCCGGTCTCGCGCTGCTTCAGGAGCCAGGTCAGCCGGTGGGCTGCCCGGTGGCGTGGCTGCGGCGCGGCCGGTGCGGGCGCGTCGAGCGTGGTGGTCATGATGCCTCGCTGACGTTCAGGGTGGTGGAGTGGTGGGCCGTGGCCGCGCGCATGACGGCCTCGGGGGTCGCCTCCGCGCGGCTCAGCTCGGCCGTCTGGTGACCCTCGCTGAGGACGATCACGCGGTCGGCCATCCCGAGCACCTCGGGGAGCTCGGAGGAGATCATCAGGATCCCGAGGCCCTCCTGGGCGAGCGTCGAGAGCAGCCGGTGGACCTCGGACTTGGTGCCGACGTCGATGCCCCGGGTGGGCTCGTCGATGATCAGCACCTTCGGCTGGGTCGAGAGCCACTTGGCCAGGACGACCTTCTGCTGGTTGCCGCCCGAGAGGGTGCCGGCCAGGGTGTCGAGGGTCGCGGCCTTGACCTCGAGCCGGGCGGCCCAGTCGGCGGCCGAGCGGTTCTCGATGCCGGTGCTGATCAGTCCGGTGCGGGCGAGCCGACCGCTCGTCGGAAGGGTGATGTTGCGGGAGATCGGCGCGTCCAGGACCAGACCGTGCTGGCGGCGGTCCTCGGGAACGAAGGCCAACCCCATCTCGATCGCCCGTCGCGGGTCGCCCGGCGGCACCGGCCGCCCGTCGAGCGTGACCTGGCCGCTCTCGTAGGGGTCGACGCCGAAGATCGCCTGGGCGACCTCGCTGCGCCCGGCGCCGACGAGGCCGGCCAGGCCGACGATCTCGCCCTCGCGGACGGTGAGGCTGATGTCCTGGAACAGGCCGGTGCGGGTCAGACCCTTGACCTCGAGCAGGGGCCTGCCGACGGTGGCTTCGAGCTTCGGGTAGAGGTCGGAGACCTCGCGCCCGACCAGCCGCCGGACGATCTCGTCCTCGGTGACCTCCGAGATCGGGTCGGTGGAGATGTAGGCGCCGTCGCGCATCACCGTGATCGTGTCGCACAGCGCGAACACCTCGTCGAAGCGGTGCGAGATGAAGACGACGGCGCAGCCCTGGTCGCGCAGGGTGCGCGCCACGGTCATCAGTCGCTCGACCTCGTTGCCCGACAGCGCCGCGGTCGGCTCGTCCATGATCAGGACCTTGGCATCGAGCGAGAGCGCCTTGGCGATCTCGATCAGCTGCTGGTCGGCGATCGAGAGACCCTCGGTCGGGCGGTCGGGCTCGATCGGCACACCGAGCCGGGCGAAGAGCTCGACGACCTCGGTGCGCATCGCGGCGCGGTCGATCCTCCCCCAGCGGTTGGTCGGCTGGCGCCCCATGAAGATGTTCTCGGTGACCGACAGGTCGGGGAAGAGGGTCGGCTCCTGGTAGATGACCGCCACCCCGGCCTGCTTGGCCTCGGCGGTGTTGCGGAAGTCGACCTGCTCCCCGGCGAGCAGGTAGTCGCCCGCGTCGCGGCGGTAGAGCCCGGCGACGATCTTGACCAGGGTCGACTTCCCGGCCCCGTTCTCCCCCACGAGCGCATGGATGGATCCGGCCTCGACCCGGAGGCTTCCGGACCGGAGGGCGCGTACGGGGCCGAACGACTTGGCCACGTCCCGCAGCTCCAGTGCGGCGGGTGTGTCCGGCATGGGCAGCTCCTCGAATTGAAAGGTTTCAAGCCTGGTTTACGCTAGTGATGGCAATCACATACGTCAACACTCTTCGGCCGCTAATTTGAGCGAGGCCCGGACTTTGTCCTCGGGCCGAGACGACGCCCACCCGTGTCCAGGCGGGAATCTCGCCGCGTCAGACCGCGTTCACAGCCACATGCACGCACTCTGGGTATGGGCACATCCGCACGCGTCATCACTCAACGGCCGACTGCAGGAGGTGGGCAGGAACGCTCTCACCGAGGCCGACTGGACGGTCGACGAGATCGACCTCTATCGAGAAGGTTTCAATCCGCTTCTGGTGGAGCGGGGCGAGGCCGACGTACGCCGCCACCAGGAGCGTCTGCGGGAAGCCGACCTGCTGGTCGTGCAGTTCCCGCTGTGGTGGTATTCGGTGCCCGCCATCCTGAAAGGCTGGATCGACCGGGTCTTCGAGTCGGGGTTCGCCTTCGACGTACCGGATCCGGAGACCGGCAAGCCGCTCAAGTACGGCAAGGGCGGCCTGGCCGGAAAGCGTGCGCTGACCGTCGTCACCGCCGGCGACCGGGCCGCCACCCTGGGCCCGCGCGGGATCAGCGGCCACATCGAGGACGTCCTGTGGCCGTTGCTGCACGGCACGTTCTGGTACACGGGGATGGATCCCCTGCGCCCCCACCTGATCACCGACGCCGACACCGTCGACCCGCAGGTCATGGAGCGGATCGAGGCCGATCTGAAGGCACGCCTCGAGGGCGTGATGACCGAGCCGCGGATCGCCTACCGGCCCATGGTCGAGGAGCACTACGACCACACGATCAAGCTCCACGACTCGGTCGCGCCCGGGAAGGACGGGCTCAGCGCCCACCGCGAGGACTGAGAGCGGAAGGCCGCGAGCCCGCCCGCACCGGACCCGAACTCCCCGGTCGGAGTCTCCTCAGAGCTGGGAGTCGTAGACGCGTACGTAGTCCACGACCATGCGCTGCGGGAACTGGGTGGTGCCGTCGGGGTTGCCGGGCCAGTTGCCGCCGACCGCGACGTTGAGGATGAAGAAGAACGGCTGGTCGAAGACCCAGGGATTCGCGCCGGTGTCGGCCGTGGTGAAGGTCTGATAGGCCACCCCGTCGACGGACCAGGTGATCGAGCCGGGCCGCCAGTCGATGGCGAAGGTGTGGAAGGTGTCGGCGAAGGACCAGCCCTGCGGGTGCATGTACTGCCCGGTGATGCCGTTGCCGCCGGAGTAGCCCGGGCCGTGCAGGGTGCCGTGCACCAGGTGCGGCTCGTAGCCGACGTTCTCCATGATGTCGATCTCGCCCGCGTTGGGCCACGGCGTGTTCGGGAACTGGCCGCCCAGCATCCAGAACGCCGGCCAGATCCCCTGGCCGCGCGGGATCTGGATCCGCGCCTCCAGCCGCCCGAACCTCGGCTGCACCTTGCCCTTGGTCGTGAGCCGGGCCGAGGTGTAGCCGCTCCCGCTCCGCCGGGCGGTGATGACCAGGTTGCCGTTGCCGTCGAGCGCGGAGTTGTCGCGGGAGTCGGTGTAGGTCTGCAGCTCGTTGTTGCCCCAGCCCCCGCCCCCGGTCTCGTGGTTCCAGTTGGCAGGGTTGGGGGCGCTGCCGGCCGGCCCGTCGAACTCGTCGGACCAGGTCAGGGTGGCGGCCTCGACCTCTTCGGCAGGGGCTGCGCCGTCAGCGCCGGGCACCGCGGCCGGGGCGGCCAGCGGGGCGATCAGGACGAGCGCCAGGGCGGCGGTCGCGGCCAGTGTGGTGCGGATGGTGCGGATCCTCGAGCTTCGCATCGAACGCTCCTTCATGGGGGTTAACTGTAAATCGACCTTACAGTTATCGGACCTGCGCCGGAACGGAAACGACGCGCGACGTCCGGTCACCGCCAGTCACCGCTCGATGCGCTCTAATGGGTCACCGAGGCCATCGGGGGCCTCCGCAGACGAGGTGATCGCATTGGCAGGGGATCCGTACAAGCCACGGACGCCGATCATCGGCATGGTGATGGTGTTCCTCGCGTTGGCGATCGTCGGGGTGACGGCGTACCTGCACCTCGGCTGGTGGTCGCTGATCGGCTACGCAGTCGCGGCGGTCATCGCCCTGGTCGGCGGATGGCTGCTGTTCAAGGACGTGCCCGAGCCGCCTCACTCCGGACCGGGAGCGAGCCGATGACCGACACCGACGACCAGACCAGCAACCCGGCCAGCAACCCGGCCGTCGGCCTGACGGACGAGGACGAGGGCTACCACAAGAGCCTCAGTCCGCGGCAGCTGCAGATGATCGCGATCGGCGGCGCCATCGGCACCGGTCTGTTCCTGGGTGCCGGCGGCCGCCTGCACGAGGCCGGTCCCGGCCTCTTCCTCGTCTACGCCTTCTGCGGCGTCTTCGTCTTCCTCATCCTGCGCGCGCTCGGCGAGCTGGTGCTGCACCGGCCGTCCTCGGGCTCGTTCGTCTCCTACGCCCGTGAGTTCCTGGGCGAGCCGGCCGCGTTCGCCGCGGGCTGGATGTACTTCCTGAACTGGGCGATGACCTCGATCGTCGACGTCACGGCGATCGCGACGTACGTGCACTTCTGGGGCACCTTCGAGGTCGTCCCGCAGTGGGTGATCGCGCTCATCGCGCTCGCGGTCGTGCTCTCGATGAACCTGATCTCGGTCAAGCTCTTCGGCGAGCTGGAGTTCTGGGCGGCGCTCATCAAGGTGGTCGCGCTGCTGGGCTTCCTGGTGCTCGGCATGATCGTGCTCGGCAGCCGCGAGGAGCTCAACGGCCAGGAGACCGGCATCGGCATGATCCTCGACAACGGCGGGCTGTTCCCGGTCGGCGCGCTCCCGCTGGTCGTCGTCGTGTCCGGCGTCGTCTTCGCGTACGCGGCGGTCGAGCTCGTCGGCACCGCGGCCGGCGAGACCGCGGAGCCCGCGAAGGTGATGCCGCGGGCGATCAACTCGGTGATCGCCCGGATCGCGGTGTTCTACGTCGGCTCGCTGGTGCTGCTCGCGCTGCTGCTGCCCTACACGACCTACCGGGCCGACGAGAGCCCGTTCGTGACGTTCTTCGACCAGCTCGGGATCGCCAACTCCGGCACGATCATGAACCTCGTGGTGCTGACCGCCGCGCTCTCCTCGCTCAACGCCGGCCTCTACTCGACCGGCCGGATCCTGCGCTCGATGGCGATGAGCGGGAGCGCGCCGACCTTCACCGCGAGGATGTCGCGGAACGGGGTGCCGTACGGCGGGATCCTGCTCACCGGGAGCATCACGCTCCTCGGCGTCGGCCTGAACGCGATCGTCCCGGGCCAGGCCTTCGAGATCGTGCTGAACATGTCGGCGCTCGGGATCATCGCCTCCTGGGCAACCATCGTGATCTGCCAGATCCAGCTCTACCGGCGGTGGAAGAAGGGTCTGATGTACCGGCCCGAGTTCCGGCTGTGGGGTTCGCCGTGGACCGGCTACGCGACGCTGGTGTTCCTCGCCGTCGTGCTCGTGCTGATGGGCTTCGACTACCCGATCGGCACCTGGACGGTCGCGACCCTGGTCATCATCATCCCGGCACTGGTCATCGGCTGGCGGCTCGTCCGCGACCGCGTCCAGCAGATCGCCCTCGAGCGCGAGGGCTACACCGGCGCGATCCCGATCAGGGCCGAGCGCCCGATCGCCGACGAGGCGACCGGCGGCGCGCGGGACGACGACGATTCGAGCAGCTGATCAGGCGACCGGACCCTCGCCGAGCGTGACCGTGGTGGCGTGGGCCTCGCCGCCGGCATCGGTCCAGCCGACCGGGATCTCGTCGCCGGGCTCGTGGTCGTCGAGGACCAGGGTGATGTCGTTCGATGCTCGCCACGCCGGTGCCGCCGACGGTGGTGATCTCCACGTCGCCCGACTCCTCGCCGGCGATGATCTGCGCCGCGATGTCGAGCACGGTGTCGATCGGGATCGCGTAGCCGGAGATCTCGGCCGAGCCCGAGGTCGCGGCGACGTTCATGCCGATGACCTCACGTTCCCCCGGGCCGTACGCCGACCCGTACCCGGAGTCATACCCAGGTCCGGCCTCAGCGGCGTACGTCCTGGTGGCGCTGATCGCTGCCACCGCGAGGGCCGGGGTCGCGACCGGGATCGCAACGAGCGGGATCGCCAGGACGGCGAGGACGGACTGGCGGATACGGCGTGAGCGGGACATCGGGCCCTCCTTGAGGCGGTTGATGCCTCGAGACTCCGCCTGTTCGCCGTGGGCTTCCTGTGAGCCAGGCACGGACCGGCTGGGAAACGCGCGGTACGAGGCCGGCCGGGCCGCCGCTGTCTCGGAAGCCCGACCGACCCGTCAGCTTTGGCGGCGAAACCTCCCGGACACCATCAGCCCACCGATGATGACCAGTCCGATGCCGATCCCGAGGAGCGCGGCCAAGAACGTGGGCGAGCCGGTGTTGGGCAGGACACCACCGCCACCCGTGCCGCCGCCGTCGGAGCCCGTGGAGCCCCCGGGGTCGGTGCCGGTTCCGGCGCAGGCGATCTCGATGTCGACGGCGTCGGAAGCGGGCGAGGTCACCGTACGTCCGGCCGCTCCTGCGATTCCCCGTCCCGCGCCGCCCTCGGGGGCGGTGACGGACTGGGTGGCGGTCAGGGTGTGCTCGCCACAGTCGAGCTCGGGCAGCGTCGTGGACCACGTGCCGTCGTCGCCGACTGGGACCGTGTCGATGTCCTTGCCGTCGACCTGGACCGTCACGTTCGCGCCAGGCTGTCCTGTGCCGGACACGTCCGGGGTCTCGTCCACGCTGTCGCCGTCCTGAGGCGAGGTGATCACCGGTGCCGGCGGGGTGACGGTGAAGTCGACCGTGGTCGCCGGGCTGGTGTTGCCTGCCGGGTCGGTCTGAACTGCCCCGACCGTGTGATCGCCCGATGCGAGCGGGTCGGTCAACTCGAGGGACCATGTGCCCTCGGGCTGGACGACCGCAGTGCCGACCTCCTGGCCGTCGATCTCGACGGTCACGGTCGCGCCCGGCTCACCGGTGCCCTCGATGGTCGGGGTCGGGTCGCTGGTCGACCCACCATCCGTCGGCGAGGTGATCTCCGGCGCCTCGGGCGCGGTGGTGTCCACGGTGATGATCACTGCGTTCGACTCCCCTGAGGTGTTGCCCAGCGGGTCCGTGGCAGTGGCCGTGATCGTGTGGTCGCCGTCTTCGAGGGCCTCGGTCGGCGTGAACGTCCAGGTGCCGTCCGGGCTCACTGTGGTCTCCCCTGCCGGGTCGCCGTCGATGATGACGGTGATGGTGTCACCGGCGTTGCCGGTGCCCTCGATGGTAGGAGTGTTGTCGTTGGTGCTGTCGCCCGACTCCGGCGAGGTGATCACCGGTGCCCCCGAGGAGGCGTCGACGGTGAAGCTCACCGGCTCGGAGACCTCGGAGGTGTTGCCGGCCTCGTCGGTCTGCGTGGCGGTCACCGTGTGCTCGCCGTCGGCGAGCGGCTCGGTCGGCGTGAAGGTCCAGGTGCCGTCCGGGTTGACGGTGGTCTCACCGACGACCTCGCCGTCGATGGTGACCTCCACCGTGGCTCCCGGCTCCCCGGTGCCGGTGATCTCCGGGGTCGCGTCACCGACCGTGCTGCCGTCGGCCGGACCGGTGATCACCGGCGGCTCCGGAGCGGTCCGGTCGACCGTGAAGTCGACCGGGGTCGATGGCGAAGACACGTTGCCGGAGTCGTCGGTCGCGGTGGCGGCCGCGGTGTGCGGCCCCTCAGCGAGCGGGTCGGTGAGGATCAGGCTCCAGTTGCCGTCGGCGTCGACGGGAGCGGTGCCCACCACCTCGCCGTCGACCGTCACCTCGACGGTCGTGCCGGGCTCGGCGGTGCCGCTGATCGTCGGCGTCGTGTCCTGCGTCGACGAGCCGTCGGCCGGCGAGGTGATCACCGGAGCGTCGGGCGCCGCGGCGTCGACGGTGAAGGTCACCGGGGCGGAAGGCTCGGAGGCGTTGCCGGCCTCGTCGGTCTGCGTCGCCGTCGCCGTGTGCTCACCGTCGGCCAGCGGCTCGGTCAGCGGCAGCTCCCAGTCGCCGTCGCCGTCGACGGGAGCGGTGCCCACCACCTGGCCGTCGACCGTCACCTCGACCTGCGCGCCCACCTCGCCGCGACCGGCCGCACCAGCCCCGCCGTCCACCGTCGACCGTCACCTCGACCGTCGCGCCCGGCTCACCGGTGCCCGTGATCGTCGGGGTGTTGTCCCCGGTCGTGGAGCCGTCGGCCGGCGAGGTGATCACCGGAGCGGCCGGAGCCTGGGTGTCGACCGTGAACGGCACTGGGTCGGAGGCCGGCGAGACGTTGCCGGCCTGGTCGGTCTGGGTCGCGGTGGCCGTGTGGCCACCGTCCGCGAGCGGCGTGGTCAGGTCGAGCGACCAGTTTCCTGCGGGATCGACCGTGGTCGTGCCGACCGGGACGGCGTCGATGAAGACTTCGACCTCGACACCGGGCTCGCCGGTGCCGGCGACGGTCGGGGTGTTGTCGTCGGTGACCGAGTCGGGCTCCGGCGACGTGATCACCGGCGCATCCGGAGCTGTCGTGTCGATGGTCAGGATCACCGAGTTGCTCTCCGGCGAGACGTTGCCGAACTCGTCGGTCTGTGTGGCGACGAACGTGTACGTCCCGTCCGCGAGCCCCGGCGCATCGAGCGTCCAGATCCCGCCGGGCGTGACCGTGGTCGTGCCGATCACGTTGTCGTCCTGGTCGTAGACCGTGATCGTGGTGCCCGGCGTGCCGGTGCCCTCGATCGTCGGCGTGTTGTCGCTGGTGGTGGTGCCGCTCGCCGGGCCGGTGATGATGGGCGCCCGCTCGGAGGCGTCCACGGTGAACGTGCTGGTCGCGGCCGGTGACTCGTTGCCCGCGGCGTCGATCTGCACCGCGGTCGCGGTGTGCTCGCCCTCGGCGAACGGCGTGCCGGTGTCGATCGTCCAGGCACCGTCGGCGTTGGCCTTGGTCTCGTACTCCTGACCGTCGACGGTCACCCGCACGGTCGCGTTGGGCTCGGCGGTGCCGGTGACGGTCTGCACGTCCGGCCCGATCGTCGAGCCGTCGGCCGGGCCGGTGATCGTGGGCGCATCAGGCGCAGCCGAGTCGACGACGAAGGTGTTGGAGTCGGCGGGCGACACGTTGCCGGCCACGTCGGTCTGCACCGCCGAGACCGTGTGCTCACCGTCCGCCAGCGCATCGGTGGTCGGCAGCTCCCAGTTGCCATCGGCATCCACCGTCGCCGTACCGATCACCGTGCCGTCCATGCTCACCTCGACCGTCGCACCGGGCTCACCGATGCCCGTGATCGTCGGGGTGTTGTTGCTGATCGTGGAGCCGTCCGCGGGCGAGTCGATCACTGGCGCGGCCGGTGCGGCGGTGTCGATGGTGAACGTGTTGGACTCGGCCGGAGACACGTTGCCAGCGGCGTCGGTCTGCACCGCCGAGACCGTGTGCTCACCATCGGCCAGCGCATCGGTGGTCGGCAGCTCCCAGTTGCCATCGGCATCCACCGTCGCCGTACCGATCACCGCGCCGTCCATGCTCACCTCGACCGTCGCACCCGGCTCACCGGTGCCCGTGATCGTCGGGGTGTTGTCATTGATCGTGGAGCCGTCCGCGGGCGAGTCGATCACCGGCGCGTCCGGCGCGGTGCCGTCTTGGTCGACGTTGGGACCCACCGTTGACGTGGCCAGATTGAGCTGGGCGCCGTTGCTGTCGAGGAGGGTGACCTGCACGGCGGTGACGCTGTAGGGCCCTGGGCCTGTGCCGCCGATGTCGTTCTGCACATTGACGTTGACCGCGACGACATCGGTCAGGCCCTCCAGCACCGGCGCGAGCGTGTTCGTAGCCTGGGTCACCACCTGGTCGATCGTCTGCCCGGCGTTCGCCAACGCGGTGTTGAGCGCGGCGTCGACCGCGCCTCCGATCGCGGGCACCAGGATGTTCGTGATCGGCCCGAGCAGGCCGTCTAGCGGGGCGAGGACGCCGCTGCCGTCGGCCGTGATCGGGGTCGTACCGTCGAGGAGATTGCCTACCGTGCCGGTGTAGGCGAGGTTCAGCCCACCGAGAGTGGTGCCTAAGACCGGGGCTCGCAGCGTGGTGTTGGACGTGATCGAGATGTCGATGTAGTCGTACGCGTTGGTGATGACGTCGTTCAGGTTGCTCTGCAACTGGCTTAGGAGCGTGGCCACATCGGCGGAGACCTGCTGCATCACCTCAGGGCTGAGGAGCGTCGAGTTGGGCGGCAGGTTGTTGAGATCGATCCCGCCAGCGAGGTTCACCGTGACCCGCCCCGTCAGCGGGTCGATCGTGACCAGGTCGGTCGACAGCGGCGAGCTGAGGACCTGGTTGATCTGCTCGTCGATCCGCGAGTTGACAGTGACGATCGTATTCGTGCTCGCGGTGCCGGTGGCGCCGCCGACCAGGTTGATGATCTGGTTGACACTGCCGTTGACCGCGGTCTCGATGACGTCACTGAGACCGTTGACCTGCGTGTTGAGGCCGGCGACCGCCTGGTTGGTGGTGGTGCCGATGTCGCCGATGACCGGCGAGTGCAGGTCGAGAGTCGCCCGGGCGATGCTGTAGTCGCGGGTGACGATCCACTGACCTGGGTTGGCGGGGTCTGGTTCCAGCCGCGCGGAGGATTCGACCGCACCCAGGTCGAGTGATGCCGCGTCGAGCGCCTGGGTCTTGCCGAGCAGAGCGGTCAGGTCGAGGCTCGCGCTCGCCGTCCCGGTGTTCGAGCTGGAGATCGCGTTGTCCTCGGCGGTGGCCCGCTGGGTGATGGCCTCCAGCTGGAGCAGGTCGCCCAGGCTCACGTCGACCCCCGGGAGGCTGAGCCCGATCGTGTTCAACGCGGTCACATCGAGGTCGGCGTCGTCCACCGTCGGAGCGCTCGGATCTGATCCGTCGGTGTGTTGCGCCTGTGCTCCGTCGATGCCGGCGACTGCGCTCAGATCGAGTCCGGCGAGCAGTGACCCGCTCAGGAACTGCGCCGAGGACTGCGACGAGTCTCCCTGCTCGGCGTGCGCGGCCGGGCTGAGTCCGACCGTAAGCGCCACCACGACGACAGTCGCGAGTGTCGCCCCCCACGCGTGCGACACCCGCGACCTCGACACCAACGGACCCATTGACGTGCGCGACGGCATAGTTCCCCCAAGGACATCAAGGCAAACGGCCGGATTTCAGCCATCTAGCCATCTCCCGAGCGCTGGCATTTGTACCATTCATCAAATTCGGGGTTCTTGTCACCCATATGAGTGATAAATCTGGGCATCTGTCCAAGAAATGGTCATTCGACCCTACTGAAACGCACGGTCCGTAGCGCCTGCGCACCATGCCCAGACAGGCTGAGATGCTTGACCCGATGCCCGCCACCACGCAGACCAAGTCCCGGGGCCGCCGGGCCGTCTTCTGGACCGGCATCGTCCTGGTCCTCGCCGGACTGAGCGTCCTCGGCTACGTAGCCTGGGAGGTCTACGGCACCACGATCGTGAGCAAAGAGCGCCAGCGGGAGACGACCTCGACGATCGAGAAGGCATGGGGGTCGGGCGAGACCGAGGTCCGGACCGAGTTCGGGTCGGCTCAGGCCCTCATCGAGATCCCGCGCTTCGGCAAGGACTACCGGATCCCGGTGCTCGAAGGCACCTCCGACCGAGCCCTCGGCGCCGGGTTCGGCCATTTCGACGGCACCGCCGGCCCCGGAGAGGTCGGCAACTTCGCCCTCGCCGGCCACCGGGTCACCCACGGCGAACCGCTACGCGATCTCCCCGAGCTCCGGCCGGGTGACAAGATCCGCGTCCTGACCAGGGAGAAGACGTACGTCTATGCCCTCACCAGCGGCGGCGACGACCTGATCGTGCCGTTCACCTCGATCTGGGTCACCGACCCGCTTCCCGACAACCCCGAGCGGGGCGGGGTCGAGCCCGACCAGAAGAGGGGGCAGCGCCTGATCACACTCACCACCTGCGCGGAGCTCTTCCACACCGACGACCGGATGATCGCCTTTGGAAAGCTGGTCTCCGAGGAGCCGGCGAACCAGACCGGCGCCGGACACGGCTCGGAATGAAAGGGCTCCGGATGGGGTACCTCTGGGCATGGCCGAACCCACCGACCCCCATTCACAGCAGATGGGCGACGCCCCATCGTCAGCCCCGTCAACCTCTGGCTTCCAGCGCGTCGGCCCCGAGCCGTGCGATCGGGTCCAGCCTGGTGACCTCGCGCGTGGCCAGGTCGACCATCACCGCCGTGTCGGCGGGCACCGGAGTCCACCCCGGCTGGTCGAGACCGCTGGAGACGATCTCGAGGCCGTGGTCGGTCCGGCGATAGTCCATCGCGAAGTACTCCGTCGTGTGCCGCGGCGGGATCTCATCCTCGTCGTCGAAGAGCTCGCGCAGCGCGCGCAGGGGCGAGTCGGCGCGCGAGTTGATGTGGATCGCGAACATGTGGGTCCGGGTGAGCATCAGTGCGTTCAGGCTGCACCTCGGGAACGTCCTGACGAGCGTCGCCAGCGCCCGAGTGACCCCCTCGGCCTCGTCGCCGTACTTCTCGACATTCTGGTGCACGAAGTGGAAGTAGCGTTCGCTGTCGGTGTCACCGCGCAGCCGCGCCCGGGACTCCGGTGTCAGCAGTGCCTCGAGCTCCGCGATCGGCGAGATGTGCCCGTTGTGCGCGAATGCGGCACCGTCGGTCAGGAACGGGTGCGTGTTCTCCGGACGTACGTCGAGACCGCCCGTCGCCCAGCGCAGATGCACGAAGCCGGCATTCGAGAGCGGGGCCTCGACGTGCCTGCGGTAGGTCTCGTCGACGTCCGCCGAGCGTGGCGAGCTCGTCGTGCAGGTGCCGTCAGGCGTGTGCCAGGCCATGCCCCAGCCGTCGGAGTGAACGGAGGTGAGCGAGGTGAACGCCTTCAGCCCCTCCTCCCCGAGCAGGTCGGCTACGGCGCACGGGGACTCGGTCACATATCCGAACAGACGACACATCGTCGAGTGGCTCCTTCCAGAGGCAGGTGTGAGCGTTGACCAGAGACTCTTCGAGCAGTACCCACGACCGGGTTCGGACAGTCGGCGTCGAGGAGGAGCTCCTCCTCGTCGACGCCGAGAACGGCGCCCCGCGATCGGTGGCCAGCGAGGTGCTGCGGGTGGCGCGGCGGCGCGGCGACACCGAGACCGACGAAATCGGTGGCTCGGTGGGACCGGAGATGCAGGAGCAGCAGGTCGAGACCGACACCCCTCCGGAGGAGTACCTCGGCCTCCTCGAGCTGGACATACGGCGGTGGCGCGACAAGGCACGCGCTGCCGCGAAGGAGGCCGGTGCATTGATCCTGGCCAGCGGCACGACCCCGTTGCCGGTGGTGCCCCGGACCGTCGACGACGATCGCTATGCCGCGATGTCGGAGCGGTTCGGGCTGACCGCGAGCGAGCAGCTCACCTGCGGCTGCCACGTACACGTCTCGGTCGATTCGGACGACGAGGCGGTGGGCGCGCTCGACCGGATCCGCGCCTGGCTGCCCGTGCTGCTGGCCGTGAGCGCCAACTCGCCGTTCTGGCAGGGCGGAGACTCGGGCTACGCCAGCTACCGCTCCCAGGTGATGACCCGGTGGCCGACCAACGGCCCGACCGAGATCTTCGGCAGCGGCGCGGCGTACGCCGATCACCTGCGCCTGCTCGTCGACACGGGCGTGCCGCTGGATGAGGGCATGGCGTACTTCGACGCCCGGCCCTCGCGCAACTACCCGACCCTCGAGGTCCGGGTCGCCGACGTCTGCCTCGACCCGCGCGACGCCGTGCTGGTCGCCGGGCTGGCGCGGGCGCTGGTCGAGACCGGCGCGCGAGAGTGGGCACAGGGACGCCCGGCCGATCCGGTCTCGGTCGCCGTGCTCCGGCTCGCGATGTGGCAGGCAGGTCGGCACGGGATCAGCGGCGCCCTGCTCGATCCGGAGACACACAAGCCAAGGCCGGCTCGGGACGTGGTGGATCGCCTGCTCGATCACATCGGCCCGGCGCTGCGGGACTCCGGGGACATGGCACGTGTCGAGCAGGGCATCGACCGGGTCTTCACCCGCGGCACCGGCTCCTCGACCCAGCGCAGAGTAAATTCCGAAGAGGGTCGACTGGACCGGGCCGTGGTCCGGCTGGCCGGGCTCAGCTGAGTTTCGAACACGAGCGTCGAACACGAAGGAGCTATCTGCTGTGACGATCCGATTCGGTCATCTCGACATCGACTTCGACGATCGCGTGCTCACGCCGCGTCCGTGGACGATCCGTCAGTCCGAGTGGGCGGCCGAGCTGTCGGCCGGCCTGCCGGACGGGCCGATGCTCGAGCTGTGCTCGGGCGCCGGTCAGATCGGTCTGCTCGCGGCGGCGATGGTCGGCCGCCGGCTGGTGTGCGTCGATGCCGACCCGGTGGCGTGCGCGTTCACCCGCGCCAACGCCGAGCGCGCCGGGCTGGCCCACCTGGTGGATGTACGCGAGGGCAGCATGGACCACGCTCTCGACCCGGACGAGCGCTTCGTGCTGGTGATCGCCGACCCGCCGTGGGTGCCGACGTCCCAGGTCGGGCGCTATCCCGAGGACCCGCGGACGGCCATCGACGGCGGTGCCGACGGGATGCTGGTCGCGCAGACGTGTCTGGACACGACGGCCCGACACCTCTCTCCCGGCGGCGCGGCGGTGCTTCAGCTCGGCACGACCGACCAGGCCGACCGCGTACTGGAGCTGCTCGAGGGCGGCGACCTGTTCGTCCAGGAGGTCCGCGACTCGCCAGGTGAAGGAGTATTGGTGCACATCGCGCGGGCAACGGCCGCGAGCATGGCGGCTCCGGCGGTCGGGTACCGGGGGCATGAGGGAAAGGTGGGCTGAGATGCTGCCTAAGTCGCGTGGCACCCTGAGTGCCGCTGTGTTCAACGCGCTCCAGAGCGGCGCCACCGCCGGTCTGGAGCCGTCGCCGGAGTCCGAGGAGGACGCCCAGATCGCCCTGTGGGCACTCTACGAGCTGCACTACCGCGGCTTCGACGAGGTGGATGCCGAGCTCGAGTGGGACGCGGACCTGCTGCGTCTGCGCCGGGACCTGGAGAGGTCGTTCGAGGCCGAGCTGCGCAAGCGGTGGGAGGCCAGCCCGCTCCGTGAGGCCGGTGAGCTGACCGGCCTGATCGAGGGGCACGACGGCCCGTCGTTGGCACGGTTCGTACAGCGCAAGGCCGACCGCGAGCAGGTGCTCGAGATCCTGCAGCACCGCTCCCTCTACCACCTCAAGGAGGCCGATCCCACCACTTGGGTCGTCCCCCGGCTCGACACCCGGCCCAAGGCCGCGCTGATGGAGATCCTGTTCGACGAGTATGGTGACGGCGACCCGAACCGGCTGCATCACCACCTGTTCCGCCGTGGCTTGGAGGCATCCGGCCTGCGGACCGACCACGCCTGCTACGTCGACGAGGCACCGGTCGAGATCCTCGAGATGAACAACGCGCTGTCGCTGTTCGGGATGCATCGCCGGCTCCGCGGCGCCGCACTGGGCCACTTCGCAGCGTTCGAGGCGACCAGCTCGGTCCCGTCCCGGCAGCTCGCCCAGGGCCTGCGTCGCCTGGACTTCCCCGACGAGATGGCCGCCTACTACGACGAGCACGTCGAGGCCGACTCCGTCCATGAGCAGGTCGCCCTGCGCGACGTGTGCGGAGCGTTCCTGGAGGACAACCCGAACGAGCGCGACGTGGTTCTTCTCGGCGCCTTCACCTGTCTCGACCTGGAGGCCCGGTACGCCCACGCGATGCTCACCCGGTGGGGTGCCTCATGACGGACTTCGAGCACGCCTCGGTCGTGCTGTGCCCGGCAGGGCCGATGCTTCTGCGCGGGAAGCACGAGATCCTGGACACCGAGGGCAAGGTCCATCACACGGTGCGCCCGGTGAGCGCGGTGTGCATGTGCGGTAGGTCCGCGATCAAGCCCTGGTGCGACGGTACGCACCGGTTGCTGTCCGCGGGCACGCGAGACGGCGACGAGACCACCGGGTGAGAGGAGCCTGTGGTGGTTCGACTTCGCCGCGTCTCGGCGGAGGAGCCGGGGTGGACCCGTCGCCGGGCGGGTCGCGGCTTCGTCTATCTCGACGACGCGGGTGAGCGGCTGCCCGACGAGGCGGCGGCACGGATCCGCGCCCTCGCCATCCCGCCCGCGTGGGAGGACGTGTGGATCTGTCCCCACGACAACGGCCATCTCCAGGCCGTCGGAATCGACGCCGCAGGCCGCCGTCAGTACCTCTACCACCCCGACTGGCGGGCGAAGCGCGACCAGGAGAAGTTCGACCGGGTGCTGGAGCTGGGCGCCGTACTCCCCCGTGTGCGCGAGCGCGCGGAGCGGGATCTCACCACGACCGGGATGAGCCAGGCCCGCGCGTCGGCGCTCGCGGTGCGACTGCTGGACCTGGGCTGCTTCCGGATCGGCAGCGACGCCTACGCCGACGACAACGGCGGCTTCGGCCTGACCACCCTGGAGCGGCGCCACGTCCGCAAGCGCGGCGGCGCCTACGTCTTCGACTTCACCGGCAAGTCGGGCGTCCACCACACCATCAGCATCGACGACCCGCTGTCGGTGGAGGCGATCGCCACCCTGCGTCGCCGGCGTGCCGGCTTCGAGGAGCTCCTCGCCTACAAGCAGGGCTCCCGCTGGCAGCGGCTGACGCCGGCCATGGTCAACGACTACATGCGCGAGCTGAGCGGGCTGGAGGTGTCGGCGAAGGACTTCCGGACCTGGCACGCCACGGTGCTCGCCGCCCTCGCCCTGGCCGACGACCCGGAGGCGGCCGAGCGCGTGACACCGACCGCCCGGTCCCGGCGCAAACAGCAGGTCGCCGCGGTCAAGGAGGTCGCGGACTACCTGGGGAACACTCCGGCGATCGCCCGCAGCTCCTACGTCGACCCGCGGGTGCTCGAGCTGCACGAGCAGGGACGCACGATCCACGTACGCAATGGGGCGAGCACGGACCCGCAGGCCCGCCAGGCAGCGGCGGAGCGTGCGGTGCTGCGGCTGCTGGCGCCGGACGACGCCTGAGCAGCCCTCAGCCCTCGACGCCGGTGGCCTCGTGGGAGGAGCCGACCGGCTTGCTCTCCGGCGATCCCCGCTGCCTGAGGTAGATCGAGAGGACCGCCATCGACCCGACGGCGAGGAACTCCGACTGCCAGTTCTGCAGGGTCCGAGCCCAGAAGTCGGAGTGCAGCAGGTAGGAGCCCCAGGCGATCGGGTCACGGAGCTGCTGCATCCGGGTCTCGTTGTACGCGGCCCACCCGGCCACCGACTGGACCAGCCACGACAGCACGAAGATGGCGCCCATGGTGAAGCCCAGCGACCGGGAGTAGAGCGCGGTCCGGAGGCCGCCGGCCCGGGCCAGCTTGGGCGAGTCCGGACGGACGTACGCACCGACCTTCTGCCTCTCGTCGGACTCCTGACCGGCGTCCTTGAGGGGCTTGGACTCCGGTGAGCCTCGTTGCACCAGCCAGACGGTCAGCATCACGTAGAGCAGGAACTGGAGGTACTCGCTCTGCCAGTTCTCCGTGACATCCACCGCGAAGCTCGCCGAGGTGAGATAGCCACCCAGCGTGATCGGGTCGAGGCCTTCGGCGAACAGCTCGTCGTTCAGCTGGTGCCAGCCGGCGATGGCCTGGCCGGCGAGACTGCCCAGGAAGAGCGCCCCGAAGACGAGACTGAGCGAGTTCTCTCTGCAGAACCGTCGCATCGTTCCCCCTCACCCGTGCCTCAGCGCGAGAACGAAGGTGTAGACCAGTCCGAGGCCGAGGACCGCCAGGTAAGCGACGTACATGATCCGCATATCAGCCTCCGTGCAGGGCGCAGTCATAGGGTTTCGGGTGCTGGGGCGTGCAGCCCGCCGCGTGCAACAGCCACTTGTCGGCGAACTTGGTCAGGAACACCGTCTCGCCCTGGTAGCGCACCTCGGCCATGGTGCCGAAGACGTCGACCCGCTCGAGCGTGCCCGGAGCGGGCAGGCTCTCCTCGGCGAGCGCCTCGGCGCACGGCAGCTTGGCGGCCGCCTCCAGCTCGGTCCGCGTCTCCGGAGCGAGCAGCGCGCACGCGCCTGCCCAGTCCTCACTGGCGACCGCGTCCTCAAAGGCAGCAGCTCTCTCCCGCACCGCCTCGTCCTGCCCCGAGCCGCATCCGGTGAGGACCACCGGGAGGAGCAGTGCCAGCGCCGCGAACCACCACCGCATGGTGTTGCCTCAGCCTCGCGCGGCCCGAGCCGCGCCTGCCTCCGTGACTTCGCCGCTGGTCTGCAGCTGGCCGCCCTGGTCCTCCAGGTGGGCGCGCACGAACCAGTGGAAGAGCTCGAGCTGCTCGGTCTGGCCGATCAGGATGTCCTGGGTCACCAGGTCGAGGTCTTCGAGCGCCTTGATCGCCTCGCGATAGGACTCGATCACGCCCCGGTAGGTGACGTCGAGCGCAGCGAGGTGCTCCTGGGTGGTGGCCCGGCCGATGCTGTAGTCGTCCCACTCGCGCTCGGCGACGAGTGCGCCCGGAGTGCCTCGCGGAGCGCCGCCCAGGGTCGCGATGCGCTCGGCGAGCGCGTCGGCCATCGCGCGTACCGCGTCGACCTGGGGGTCGATCATCTCGTGGACCGCGATGAAGTGCGGCCCGACGACGTTCCAGTGCACGTGCTTGAGCGTGAGCTGGAGGTCGTTGGCGGCGTGGAGCCGCGACTGCAGAAGGTCGATGGTCGTCCGAGCATCGCTCTCGTCCATGCCCGGGATCGTGTAGTGCAGCGTGTCGGTCGTCATGCCGCAGCCGGTACCCGTAGGCGCACGATTCATACCAGTACAAGGGTGCGAATAAACTTTGTCGCGTGTCCGCAGTTCTCCGCTCCCCCTCCCGCCTCTACCGGATCGTCTCCACTGCCGAGGCGGTGACCTGGGCGGGGTTGCTCAGCGGCATGTTCCTGAAGTACGTCACCGAGACCACCGAGCTCGGGGTCAGCATCTTCGGGATGCTGCACGGAATCGTGTTCATCAGCTACTGCGTGACCACCACGGTGGTCGCGATCGACCAGCGCTGGTCGATCGGCCGGCTCCTGGCCGGTCTCGCGTCGTCGATCCCGCCGTTCCTCACCCTGTGGTTCGAGCGCTATGCGGAGCGCCGCGGCCTGCTCGCGCCGACGTGGCGCCTGCTCGACCAAGCCCCCGTTCGCCCTCTCGAGCGTCCACTCGCCTGGCTCCTCCACAACCCCGTACGCGGCCTGGCCACCGGTCTCGCCAGCGTCGCCGCGCTGACCGCGGTCGCCCTCGTCGCCGGGCCGCCCGTCGGCTGAGCTCACGCCGCACCGAGCGGCCTGATCAGCTTGCCGCGTCGGCGATCTCGACCTCGCCCCGGCGCACGACCTCACCGCAGGCCTTGCAGGCCAGCACGGGGTGGAACTCCGAGCCGCAGGAGTGCGTGAACCTGAGCGGCGGACCGTCCTCGCCGGCCAGGTGACGGTCACCGAACTCGCGCATCGCGGCGATGATCGGCCCGAGCGATCGTCCGAGGTCGGTGAGGTGGTATTCGAACCTCGGCGGACGCTGCTCGTACTGGACCCGCGTCACCAGCCCGTGCTCCTCGAGCCGGCGTAGGCGGTCGGTGAGGATGTCACGCGGGCCTCCGGTGAACCGGACGATCTCCTCGAACCGGCGGCTTCCCAGGAACAGCTCGCGAACGACGAGCAGGGTCCACTTGGAGCCGACGAGCTCGAGCGTCCGCGCCACCGAGCACTCACGTACCTCCGTCTTCATGGTTCGATCCTAACGGGTTGGAAATCCAAACCAACCCCGCTAGGTTGGAAAAGCCAACCCACAGGGAGCGATGCCCGCGCCCTCGAACAGGAGAACCACATGCCCACTCTCGCGAACGCGGTCGTCCTGGTGCCCGGGGCGAACGGCGGCCTCGGCACACACTTCGGCTACCGGGCTCTGGAGCATGGAGCCGCCAAGGTCTACGCAGCAGTCCGCACTCCCCGCGAGTGGGGCGACCCGCGCAACGTGCCGCTGAGGCTCGACGTGACCGACCAGGACGTCAAGGCCGGCTTCGCTCAGCCGATCGAGGCGCTCTACCTGCAGCTCAGCCGCTGACCGGCCGGGCGGAGACGCTGATGACTCTCGAGTTCGAAGCCTTCTACGTGCCGACCGGTGAGGACGGCACGTTCGAGTCGACGCCGGCCACGGCCAGCCCCTGGGATCACTCGCTGCAGCATGGCGGCCCTCCTGCTGCCCTGCTGGCCCGGGCGGTCGAATCGGTCCGGTCCGACCCGGCTCTGTCCATCGCCCGGTTCACGGCCGACATGCTCGGCGGCATCCCACAGGGGACGATGCGTGTCGAGGCGCACGTGGTTCGGCCGGGTCGCCGGGTCGAGCTCGTCGAGGCCTCGCTCTGGGCCGGCGACCGGCTCGCCGTGAAGGCGAGTGCCTGGCTGATCCGAGCCACGTCAGGGGCGACCAGCGAGCACTGGTGTCCCGGGGAGGAGGCACCCGCGATCCCGCCGGCATCCTCCGAGCGGTTCTTCGAAGGAGTCAGCCCGGACTGGGGCTACGGCCGCGCGCTCGATTGGCGGTTCGTCAGCGGGGGTTACGAGCCCGGCCCGGCGACGGTCTGGGCACGGCTGCGTATCCCGCTGGTCGCCGGCGAGCAGGCCTCCCCGGTGCAGCGCCTCCTCACCCTGGCCGACTCCACCAACGGCCTGTCCGGCTCCCTGCCGATGAGCTCGTGGTACTTCATCCCACCGACCGTGACCGTCACCGTCGAGCGACCGCCGGTCAGCGAGTGGATGCTGCTCGACGCACGCAGCACCATCGGCCCGGACGGCATCGGGCTCGCCCAGGGCGACATGTCCGACGAGCACGGAAGATTCGCCGTGGTCACCCAACCGCTGATGGTTGCCCCGCGCTGAGCACCGACCAACCGCTAGCGCGGGGAATCACCATGCCGGTCAGCTGTCGGCGTGCTGATCCAGCTCGCGGCGCAGGGCCTGCTTGTCCATGTCGCCAGCAGGGATGCCGGCGTTGGACGCCTGGCGGCGCATCTCGTCACGGGTGATGTCCTGGGGCATCTCGCCGAGGTGCTCCTGCCGGCTCTTCAGGAAGGCCTTGCCCAGCTCGGTACGCCGGGTGTCGTCGAGGCGGCTGCGCATGCCCGGCAGCACGGTCGACTCCTCCTCCTCGATGTGGTGCGAGACGGCGTCGACCACCTCGGCCAGCTTGTTGTCATAGGCGGTGGAGTAGGGGTCGCACTCGCTGAGCTCGGCGAGAAGGCGGTCGGCCAGCAGGTGCTCCTCCTGGCTGTGCGCGACGTCGTCCGCCTCGCCGGCCTCGTCCCGGGCGATCGGGTAGACCTCGGCCTCCTCGGCACGGCTGTGCGCGGCCAGGAGCGTCACCAGAACGGGGGTCAGCCCGGCGCGTACCTCCGGTTCTCGCTCCAGCTTCTCGAACAGGCTCTCCACCTCTCGGTGGTCCTGCATGATCAGGTCGGTCACGTCTTCGGACACGGTCGTTCTCCTCTGTGCTGATCGGGATCCAGCCCCACCAGTACCCCTGAAGGGGCAGGATCAGCCTCAGTCCGGGGGCTCATCGACGATGTGCACGGCCGCCTCCTCGGCCGAGGCACCGGCGCCGTCGATTCCCTCGTCCTGCCCGATGAGCTTGCCCTCGTCATCCTCGCGCACGCCCTCGTCTGGGCTGGTGAGCCGACCGGAACGCGCCTCACCCACCTCCCCGGTCACCGGGCCGTCCAGGATGTCGGCGTCGGCCTCGGCCTCCGCTTCCTCCCAGACCTCCGGCTCCTCCTGAGCGCGGCGCTCGTCGATGGTCTCGCCCTCGATCTCCTCACGAGGCGTGACCCCCTTGGCCGTGACGCCCCGCGGGCGCTCGGGCGGCGAATAGCCCTCGTCCAGGACGTCGTCCACGCCGCGGTCGTCGAGGGTGTCCTCTGGCTGAAGCTGCTCTCCACTCATGGCTCGCCCGGTATCCCCCGACCGGCCAGACAATGCTCGCCGGTCGCTCACCTCCTGCATACCCTGGTGGAGCAGGCAGGCCGGGCTCGACCGACGATGCGATGAACAGGGGCGATGCAACCATGACCGCCGACCTTGCCTACGTGGTGATCGGTGCCAGTCTGCTGCTGGCGATCGTGCTTCCCGACCTGCTCAGACGCTGGGCGATCTCGGCGCCGATGGTGCTGGTCGGCGTCGGCATGCTGATCGGGCTCACCCCGCTGCCCGACGGTCTACCCCTGGACCCTCGGGCCAACCGCGTCGCGATCGAGCACGCGACCGAGCTGGTCATCATCGTGGCGCTGATGGGTGTCGGCCTGGCGCTCGACCGGCCTCTCGAGCTCCGCAACCCGCGTAGCTGGCGCCGTTGGTCGGCGACTTGGCGGCTGCTGGTGATCGGGATGCCGGTCACGATCGCTGCGGTCGCGCTCCTCGGCTGGGCCGCCGGCCTGGCGCCCGCGGTGGCGCTGCTCCTGGGCGCGGCGCTGGCACCCACCGACCCGGTCCTCGCCTCCGACGTCCAGGTCGCCGGTCCGCAGACGGGCGACCACGAGGTCGACGAGAGCGACGAGCTCCGGTTCACGCTCACCTCGGAGGCTGGCCTGAACGACGGCCTGGCGTTCCCGTTCGTGTACATGGCGATCCTGCTCGCCACCGAAGGCGCGGTGTCGCACTGGGCTCTGGAATGGGTCGGCTTCTACCTGGTCGCCAAGGTCGTGATCGGCGTCGTCGCCGGGATGCTCGTGGGCAGGGCGCTCGCGTACGTCGCGTTCCGGTCCAGCAACCGATCCCTGCGGGTGGCGGAGCGCGGCGAGTCGCTCCTCGCGCTCGCGGCGCTGGTCGCGTCGTACGGCGTCGGCGAGGTGCTCGGCGGCTACGGCTTCCTCTCGGTCTTCGTCTGCGCCATGTCGTTCCGCTCCGCCGAGCGCTCGCACGACTACCACGCGGCGATGCACGAGGTGGCCGAACGGCTCGAGCGTCTGCTGACGCTCTTCGTGCTGCTCGTCCTCGGTATCGCGCTCACCCGGGGTCTGCTCGAAGCCCTCGACTGGCGCGGGATCGCGATCGGCCTGGCACTGATCATGGTGCTGCGGCCGGCCGCAGGGATGCTGGCTCTCACCCCGTGGCCGGGGCGCACCGAGCGCACGGCCGCGCTCACCCGGGGTCAGCGGTGGGCGACGGCCTTCTTCGGGGTGCGGGGCGTCGGCTCCGTCTACTACCTCGCCTACGCCGCCGGCGAGGACGAGGCGCTTGCTCAAGACTGGCTGTGGTCGACGGTCGCCTTCACCATCGTCGCCTCCGTACTGATCCACGGAGTCCTCGCCACTCCGGTGATGACGCGCATCGATTCCGTCCGGCGATGACGGTCAGGTTGCCTGCCTCAGGCGGGCCCACCCTCGCCGGTGTCGGCGGCGAGCACGGCGACGTCGACCTCCTCCTGACGCGAGATCCGCTCGGTGACGATCTCCCGCTGCTCCTCGGTCAGGGTCACCCCGGCCTCCTGCAGCGCCTTGGTGAGCTCGTCCCGGATGGTCCCCTCGGGCGCGGTCTCCTGCCAGGCGGTGACCCGTTCGACCACACCCTGCAGTGCCTGTACGCGAGCTTCGTCCTGATTCATCTCAGTCATCTGCACGCGGTACCCGGCCCGGGCGGCGACATGCGGACGGCCGAGCGGCTCAGACCGGGTTCGTCTCGTCGGCCTGGACGATCGCCTCGCGCAGCCGCTCTGCCTGGTGCTCCGGCGGGATGTCGGCCACCCAGGCGCCCATCGCCGCCTCGCTGCCGGCCAGATACTTCAGCTTGTCGGCCCCCCGCCGCGGGCTGGTGAGCTGAAGGGTGAGCCGGACGCTGTCGCGGTGGGAACGCACCGGGGCCTGGTGCCAGGCGGCGATGTAGGGGGTCGGGTCGTCGTACAGCGCGTCGACGCCACGCAGCAGCCGCAGGTAGAGGGTGCTCAGCTCCTCGCGCTGAGCTTCGGTGGTGGCGGCGAAGTCCGGCACCTGGGCGTGCGGCATCAGGTGGACCTCGACGGGCCAGCGGGCGGCGTACGGGACGAAGGCGGTCCAGTGCTCGCCGGAGAGGACGACCCGCTCCCCCGCCTGCTCGAAGGCGAGGAGGTCGGCCTGCAGGCTCGGCCCGTACTCCTCGATCGCGGCGAGGAGGCGCTGGGTCCTCGGGGTGATGTAGGGGTAGGCGTAGATCTGGCCGTGCGGGTGTCGGAGGGTGACGCCGATGGCCTCGCCGCGGTTCTCGAACGGGAAGACCTGCGCGACACCCCGGAGGGAAGAGAGCTCGGCGGTGCGGTCGGCCCAGGCCTCGATCACCGTCCGGGCCCGCTCGCGCGACAGCGACCCGAAGGACCCCTCGTGCTCCGGGCTGAAGCACACCACCTCGCAGCGCCCGACCGAGGTGGCGCTGCGGCCGAGCGCGAGGCCGGACAGGTCCGCCGGCCCGTCCCCCGGATCAGGACCGAACGACGGCGATCGGTTCTCGAAGACCGCGACGTCGTACGCCGAGGGGATCTCGGACGGGTTCCCCGGCGTCTGCGGGGCCAGCGGGTCCAGATGGGCCGGGGGCAGCATGACTCTGGTCTGGCGCGCGGCCGCGACCGTGATCCACTCACCGGTCAGCACGTCCTGGCGCATCTGCGCGGTCGAGGGTCGCGGGGGCAACTCGCGCTCGTCGGCCGCCCGCTCGGTCGGCAGGGCAGAGTGGGGGTCGTCGAAGTAGATGAGCTCACGCCCGTCTGCCAGCGCGTGGACCTGTTTGGGGATGCCTGTCACGGCTCGAAGGCTAGAACGCTTTCGTTATCGAAATCAAGCTTTCGCATTGACAAGTCCACGGACGGGTGAGCAGCATGTCCGCATGCCCGAGCCCGCCCCGCACCTGCCGACCGAGGAGCGCCGCGACCGGATCCGCGAGCTCGTCGAGGAGCACAGCTTCGTCCGGGTCGTCGACCTCAGCGAGGCGTTCGGCGTCTCCACCGTGACGGTGCGTACGGACCTGGAGGCCCTCGAGCACGGCGGTGCCGTCCGGCGTATCCGAGGCGGGGCGATGCCCGCCGAAGGCCTGCGCGAGCGGCCTTTCGAGGAGGTGCAGGTCGACGCGGCCCCGCAGAAGGAGGCCATCGCCCGGCTCGCCGTCGACCAGCTCAGCTCAGGGATGAGCGTGCTGCTCGACGTCGGCACCACGACCGCGGCCATCGCCGCCGAGCTGGTCCGCCGGACCGAGCTGGTCGACCTCACCGTCATCACCAACGGGCTCTCGATCGCGCTGACGCTGGAGCCGGCGTTGCCCCGCCTGCAGGTCATCGTCACCGGCGGAACGCTCCGCCCGCTGCAGCACTCCCTCGTCCCGCCGCTGGCAGACGCCGTCCTCGGCCGCATCCGGGCCGACGTCGCGTTCATCGGCTGCAACGGCGTGGACGTCGAGGCCGGCATCACCAACATCAACCTCCCCGAGGCGGAGCTCAAGCGGGCGATGATCGCGGCGGCCTCCGGGGTCGTCGTCACCGCGGACAGCAGCAAGCTCGGTCGCGTTCACCTCGGCAGGGTCGCCGATCTCGACCGGATCGACACCCTCATCACCGACGGCAGCCACAACGGGCCCGCGCTCGAGGCGATCCGTGCGGTCACCGATCTCGAGGTGCTCGTCGCCACGACCGAGGGACGCTAGGCAGCGGGCGTCTCGGCTCGCCAGCAGTCCTCCCAGGAGTGCTCGACCACCCCGTAGTAGGCCGTCGGCTCCGCGGGCGTGGTGCCGACAGGGTCGACGCGAACCTCCACGGCCATGCACCCCTGCAGGGCGAGCGCGGTGACGGTTCCGAGCAGAACCAACGGCACGAAGGCTCTGACTCCGCGCCATGTCGTCGCTGTTCTCATGCTCACTCCTCGAACGGTTGGTCGGCGGTTCACCCGAGCAGCGGGTCCCCCTCCGGTGGTGCGTCGGTACGGTTGGCCGAGCGGTTCATCGCGTGGTCGGGGAGCCAGAGCACGAAGGTGCTTCCGCCGGCGCCTCGGCTGACCAGCACCAGCCGGCCCTCGTGGCTCTCGGCGATCTGGCGGGCGATGGCGAGGCCGAGCCCCGAGCCGTCGGTGGCCGGCTCCTGGCCGGCAGCCCCGTTCCCGCGGTAGAAGCGGTCGAAGATGCGGTCCTGGTCGGCCTCGGCGATCCCCGGCCCCTCGTCGGCGACCGCCGCCCAGGCCCAGCCGTGCTGTCCACCCATGCCGATGGTGATGGTCGAGCCCGTCGGGGCGAGCCTGACGGCGTTCGACAGCAGGTTGGCCAGGGCGCGCTGCAGCGCGTCCGGGTCGCCGACGACGACGGGTCCTCGGTGGGAGCGTTCGACCATCCTCAGGCCGCGTGCCTCGGCCGCGAGACGGTGCTCCCGCACCGCCGCGGTGACGGCGTCCGACAGGTCGACCTGGCGGTCGGTGAACGCCTCGGAACGGCTCCGGGCGATGGCGAGGAGGTCCTCGAGGAGACGGCGCATCCGGCGGGTGGCCTGGAGCACGACCACGCTCGCCTCGCGCCGCTCGGTCGGGGTGGATCTTTCGTTGGCGAGGACCGCCTCGGTGTTGGTGTGGATGAGGGAGACCGGGTTGCGCAGCTCGTGGGAGACGTCCTCGACGAAGCGCCGCTGGTCGGTGAAGGCCTTGTCGAGGCGGGCCAGCATGGAGTCGATGGTGTCCGCGAGCGTACGCAGCTCGTCATGGGGTCCGGTCGCGCCGATGCGCCGGGTCAGGTCGGAGGCGTTGATCTCCTGGGCAGTGCGCGTGATCGCGCCGACCGGCCGCAGCGCGCGTCCGGCGACCCACCAGCCGATCGCCAGGCTGAGCACGAACATCACGACCAGCGCGATGATCGAGTAGTTGCGCAGCGTCTGCAGCGAGGCGTAGTTGACCGCCTCCTGGACGTCGGCGAAGTCCGCGGCCTGGAACTCCTGCCCAGGCTTGTAGACGATGTGGCCGTCCTGGGTCTCGAACTTCTTGACCGTCACGGGGTCCAGCGGGGCGGCGCTGATGCTGCTGGAGAGCGCGAGGTAGACGCCGGCGAGCAGCAGCGCGGTGACCCCGAACAGGAGCGAGGAGTACGTCAGAGCGAGCCGCACCCTGACGGTGCGCAGCCACCGGGGAAGCCGCAGAGCCAGGCGACGTACGCCCCCGTTCATGCGGTGGCGCCCTGGTCGAGCTCGGGCAGGTCCCGGAGCCGGTAGCCGCGGCCGACGACGGTCTCAAGGGCCGGGGGCTCGTCGCCGATGGTCAGCTTGCGCCGCAGCGTGCCGACCGTGACCCGGACCGTCTGGGTGAACGGGTCGGCGTTCTCGTCCCACACGTGCTCGAGGAGCTCCTCGGCCGAGACGATGAAGGCCGGCCTGGTCATCAGGTAGCGCAGGACGGAGAACTCCTTGAGGGTCAGCCCGAGCTCCCGGTCGCCCCGGCGAGCCAGCTGCCGGGCGGTGTCGAGCCGGATCGGCCCGTGGGTCAGCACCGAGGTGCCGTCGCTGCTCGGCCGCCGCAGCAGCGCCCGCAGGCGGGCGGTCAGCTCGGCCAGCTCGAACGGCTTGGTCAGGTAGTCGTCGGCGCCCACGTCGAGGCCGCGCACCCGGTCGTCGAGCCGGTTGCGGGCGGTGAGCATCAGGATCCGCGGTGGCTCCTCGCCGGCGACCTCCACGGCCCCGGTGCGCAGCGCCGAGGCGACCTCGAAGCCGCTGCCGTCGGGCAGGTTGATGTCGAGGACCACCAGGTCGTAGGCGTTCAGGCCGAGCTTCTCGAGCGCGCCGGCGACCGAACCGGCACCGTCGACGGCATAGCCCTCGCGCTGCAGCGCGACCTTCAGCGCGCTGACCAGGCCGGCCTGGTCCTCGACGATCAAGACCCTCACGCTCAAGAACGGTAGCGCGTGCCCCTGCCCGCACAACGCCTTCGGGATGACTGCTGTGTATCGGTTCCGGCGCGCGCTTTCGGATCGCTTTCGGTGCAGTTTCCGCTGGTTTTCGGCCTCCTTCGATGAGATCGGTGTCCAGCAGAAGCACCCCATCGAGCTCCAGGAGGTTCCCCATGTGGGAGTCAGAGCACCAGCCAACCCAACCGGCCCGGTCCGACCTCGGCGCCAACGCGGTCCTCGAACGCGTGCTCTTCGAGGTCAAGCGCGTCGTGGTCGGCCAGGACCTGATGATCGAGCGGATGCTGGTGGGCCTGCTGGCCCGCGGCCACGTGCTGCTCGAGGGCGTGCCCGGGGTCGCGAAGACGCTGGCCGTACGCACCCTCGCCGGCGTCGTCGGCGGCTCGTTCACCCGTCTCCAGTTCACCCCGGACCTGATGCCCTCCGACATCGTCGGGACCCGGGTGTGGCGCCCGTCGGCGGAGCAGTTCGACACCGAGCTGGGGCCGGTCTTCGCCAACCTCGTCCTCGCCGACGAGATCAATCGGGCCCCGGCCAAGGTGCAGTCCGCGCTGCTGGAGGCGATGGCCGAGCGCCAGGTGAGCATCGGCGGCACCAGCCACCGCCTGCCCGACCCGTTCCTCGTGCTCGCCACCCAGAACCCGATCGAGAACGACGGCGTCTACCGGCTTCCCGAGGCCCAGCGCGACCGGTTCCTGCTGAAGGTCGACGTCGGCCACGTCGACGAGCTGGAGGAGATGACGATCATCCAACGGATGGGCACCCGGCCGCCGACCGCGGAGCAGATCCTCGACATCGCCGCGCTGCGCCGGCTCCAGTCCCGTGCCGAGGAGGTGTTCGTGCACCATGAGGTCGCGCAGTACGCCGTCAAGCTCGTCATCGCGACGCGTACGCCGCACGCCTACGGCCTGCACAACCTCGACGGACTGCTCGCCTACGGCGTCAGTGCCCGCGGCAGCCTCGGTCTGATCACCGCCGGTCGCGCCCTGGCCCTGCTGCGCGGGCGCGACTACGTGCTGCCGGCCGACATCGCCGACCTGGCCGGCGACATCCTCGCTCACCGGCTGGTGCTCACCTTCGACGCAGAGGCCGACGGGGTCGACCCGCGGGCCGTCGTGGACGCCGTGCTCGCCGCGGTCCCGCAGCCGCGGGCGACACCGAGCGACGACAACCCGGAGACCGCCGAGCCGATGTCCGACCAGGAGCTGGCCTCGTGAGGTCGGCACGCTCTCCTTACGGCGCCTTCCGCAAGCTCGATCTGACTGTCCAGCGCCGGGTGAGCGGGATGCTCCAGGGCGAGGCCGACGGCCTGCGGCTCGGGCCCGGCAGCGACGCGGAGGAACTCGTTCCCTACGTCCCCGGCCATGACGTACGCCGCATCGACTGGAACGCGACCGCGCGCCTGGGTGAGCCGCACGTCTGGCTCACCCGCGCCGAGCACGAGCTGGACACCTGGGTGCTGGTCGACCGCACGCCGAGCATGGCCTTCGGGACCGCGCTCGCCGAGAAGGTGGAGGTCGCCGAGGCGACCGTGGCCGCGATCGGGATCGCGGCCGACGGTCCGGGCAACCGAGTCGGCCTCGGGATCCTCGAGGCCGGCGGCGTACGTTGGCGACCGCCGACCACCGGACGCCGGACCGCGCGCCGGCTGCTGACCGCGGAGCCGCCCTCGCCGCGTACGGCCCGGACGGCGCCGGGAGCCGCCACCCTCGACAGCGCGCTCGTCGACCTCGGCCGGCGTGCGCGGAACCCAGGTCTGCGGGTGGTCGTGACCGACCTCCTGCCCGCGGACGGGACGTGGGAGCGGCCCTTCGGCTGGGAGTCCGCGCTGCGCCGGCTCACCGCGCGCCACGACGTGATCCTGGTCGAGATCGTGGACCCGCGCGAGCTCGAGCTGCCCGCGGTCGGGCAGGTCACGATCGTCGACCCCGAGACCGATCGGCAGCACGAGGCCGACACCTCGGACCCGCGGCTGCGAGCCGCCTACGCCGAGGCGATGACGACGCTGCGCGAGCACAACGCCCGGGCCGTCCGCGCCGCCGGGGCCGACCATCTGCGGATGTCCACCGACGACGACTGGGCGCGAATGCTGGTCCGGCTGCTGCGACGCCGGGCCCGACACCCCCGGCCGGCCCGTTCGCGGACGGCCGCGGCCACCCACTGACGAGGAGTTGCCCTCGATGAGACTCACCCAGCCACTGTTCCTGCTCGCCCTGATCCCCATCGCCCTGCTCGGCGTCGGCTACCTGGTGATGCAGCGCCGCCGGATCAAGTACGCCCTCCGGTTCGCCACCGCGCCCATGCTCGAGCGCCTCGTCCCGCACCGCCCGCGCTGGCGGCGCCACCTGGCCGCCGGGCTGGTGGTCGGGGCCCTGGCCCTGCTCGCCGTCGCGACCACCCAGCCCCAGGTCCGTGCGCAGGTGCCCTACGAGCGGGCCACGATCCTGGTCGCCATCGACACCTCCGCCTCGATGTCGGCCGAGGACATGCCACCCAACCGTCTGGAGGCCGCGAAGGCCGCCGCCATCAGCTTCATCGAGCAGCTCCCGGCCCGCTACAACGTCGGCCTCGTCAGCTTCTCCAGCAACGCCCGCGTCGTCGCCAGCCCGACCACCGACCACGCCCTGGTCGTACGCAGCATCGACGGTCTCGGCCCACCCGACGGCGGCACCGCGATCGGCGAGGCCGTCTACTCCTCGATCAGTGATCTGCAGCAGATCCTCGAGGAGGCCGCAGCGGCCGGTTCCTCCGGCGAATCAGCGGAGTCGGAGGAGGAGCGATCGCCGGCGCACCTCGTCCTCCTCTCCGACGGCGGCAACTCCGCCGGCCGGAGCCCGGTCACGGCGGCCGAGGCGGCCCGGGAGGCGGGTCTCCCCACCTCGACCATCGCCTACGGCACCGAAGGTTCCAGCGCCACGCTGCCCGGCGGGCAGTCGGTCGAGGTCCGCGAGGACACCCTGCGCGACCTCGCCGACACCACCGGCGGCCGGTTCTACCGCGCCTCCAGCGCCGACGAGCTGCGTGAGGTCTACGACGACATCGGCACGCTGGTCGGCCATCACATCGAGTACCGCGAGATCACCGTCTGGGTCGTGGTCGGCGCGATGGTCCTCGCCTTCGCCGCCGCCGCACTCTCGCTGCGCTGGTTCGCACGGCTCATCTAGGCCCCAGGAAGGACTCCCGTGAACGACACCCCGACCACCGGGCGCGGCCTCGGCCGCCCGACCGGACCGCAGCAGTGGACCGTCACGGCCCCACCCGTACGTCCCCGCCGCCCGCTCCAGCCCGCACCAGCACCCCCGATCCGACCAGTCGCACCTGTGCCGACACCACCGGCCGCGCCGAGCCCGACTCCCCTGTCGGCACCCCCTCCGGCACGACGTGTGGTGCGTGACCGCTACGGCAGGGTGCGGCTGGTCGCCCCCGGCACGCCGCAGGCCCGGCCCGCCGACGTACCTCGGTCCGCCGACGCCCCGACGTCACCGCCACCTCCGGCGCTGGTCCGGCGACCGCGGCGCACGATCCCGCTCACCCTCGCGGCAGCGGTCCTGGCAGGAGCCGTCGCCGGCGGCGGCGTGGCGGTCGGCCTCGCCGACCGCGGCCCCGTGGACGCCCTCACCGCTCCTGCACCGGCGCCGCAGGGAGCCCCGCCGACGAACGCGACCGAGGCCGCGGCCCAGCGCATCCTGCCCAGCGTGGTCCAGGTCCGCGCCGGCCGCGGCACCGGCTCCGGCGTGGCCATCGACGGCGTCGGCCACGTCGTCACCAACGCTCACGTCGTCCGAGGCTCCGACTCGGTGAACCTGGTCCTGGCCGACGGCAGCTCCACCTCCGGGCGTGTCATCGGCAGCGACGAACGCAACGACATCGCCGTCATCGCCACCGACCCCGGCGCCGTACGTCCCGCCACCATCGGCCAGAGCGGCAACCTCCGCATCGGACAGCCCGTGATCGCCGTCGGCTCACCCCTCGGCCTCAACGGCACCGTCACCTCCGGCATCGTCAGCTCACCGCACCGCTCCTCCGGGTCGTCACCGGAGATGATCCAGACCGACGCCGCCATCAACCCCGGCAACTCCGGAGGCCCGCTCGTCGACCTCGACGGCCGCGTCGTCGGGATCAACACCTCCATCGCCACCCTCGGCGGCCCCAGCGGCAACATCGGCATCGGCTTCGCTGTCCCCATCGACCGCGTTCGCACCGTCGCCCACACTCTGATCAGCCAGGGCTGAACCGACCAGGAAGCCACCTCACCGACCTGGAGCTCGGTGCCACCCGCGAGCGGCGGAACGCCCGAGAACGCCCGAGACAGTCAGGACGACTCGTCGTCGAGCAGGGGCTGCAGCTGGGCCTGGATGGCCGCGGGTGTGGCCGAGGTTCGCAGGACGACCACGGTCGAGGAGTGCTCGAGACCTTGGGGCTGGTAGCGCTCGAGGGCCACCCGCATCGCCTGGTCGAACTCGCTCTCGGGGTCCGGGGTCTGGTCCCGGAGCCAACGTCGGAGCACATAGTTGTGCGCCGTCACGAGGTCGGCCGCCAGCAGATCGGCACGCAGCTGCCCGTCAGGCAGGTCGGACATCCATGCCCGGAGCCAACGCGCGAACAGCCGCTGATACTGCTGGATGCCTCCTGTCTCGCGGGCACGAAGGGCCGGCACCGAGCCGACCAGGCGGTAGCGCGCCCTGGCCAGCTCCCCCTCGTCCAGGTAGTGGCGCAGCACGACGCGCGTCGCCTCGCTCAGCGCGAGGGTTCGCGTTGCCGGGGTAGCCGCGGCCAGACGCTCGTCGATGCGACTGAGCAGCAGATCGTGCTCGGGGAAGATCACGTCGTCCTTGGACCCGAACGCGCGGAAGAACGTCGTACGTCCCACACCCGCGCGGCGCGCGATGTCCTCGGCCGTCGTCGCGTCGAACCCGCGTTCCTCGAACAGTTCGAACGCCGCGGCGACCAGGCGGTCCTTCGTCGTCGTCGACCGAGGCTTCTCGCTCATGGCTGCAACGTACTTGATGGTACTCCGTTCCGCTAGTAAGGTACTGCGTACCATAACGCGACGGAAGGCTGCACATGAACGGTTTCAACCGCATCGGCGTCGTCGGCGCCGGACTGATGGGGGCCGGCATCGCCGAGGTCGCCGCTCGCGCCGGCAAGGACGTCGTGCTCGTCGACGCCGACCCCACAGCCGCGGAGGCCGGCCTCGACCGCCTGACGGGCTCGCTCGAACGGGCACGGCAGCGCGGGAAGATTACCGACACCGCGGCGGTCCTGGAGCGCATCACCGGGAGCAGTGACCTCGACGCGCTCGCCGACCGCGACCTGGTGATCGAGGCAATCGTCGAGGACGAAGCCGCCAAGACCACGCTGTTCACCCGGCTCGACGCCATCGTCGCCGATCCCCGGGCCGTGCTGGCGTCCAACACCTCCTCCATCCCGATCATGAAGCTCGCCGTCGCCACCGATCGGCCCGCGCAGGTGATCGGACTGCACTTCTTCAACCCGGTCCCGGTCCTCTCCCTCGTGGAGCTCGTGCCCAGCCTGCTGACCGCACCGGACACCACCGACCGCGTGCGTACGTTCGTCGAGCAGGACCTCGGCAAGCACCCCATCGACTCCCAGGACCGGGCGGGTTTCGTCGTCAACGCACTGCTGATCCCGTTCGTGCTCTCCGCGATCCGGATGCTGGAGTCCGGGTTCGCCACCGCCGAGGACATCGACCAGGGCCTCGTACGCGGCGCCGCCCACCCCCAAGGACCGCTGGCCCTCGCCGACCTCATCGGGCTGGACACGACCAAGGCCGTCGCCGAGTCGCTCTACGAGGAGTTCAAGGAGCCGCTCTACGCCCCACCGCCGCTCCTCGCCCGCATGGTCGATGCCGGCCTGCTGGGCCGCAAGACCGGGCGCGGGTTCTACCACTACTGATCCATCAAGGAGGCACCATGACCGACGACTTTCCCCACCTCGAGCTCGCCGAGCACCATCTCGACCTGCGCGAAGCCGTGAGCGCGATCGCGGCGAACAAGATCGCTCCCTACGCCGCCGACGTCGACGCGAACAGCAGGTTCCCAACCGAGGCCTATGACGCACTCGTCACCACCGGGTTCCACGCACCACATGTCCCCGAGACGTACGGCGGCGAGGGTGCCGACGCCCTGGCGACCTGCATCGTCATCGAGGAGATCGCCCGGGTCTGCGCGTCCTCCTCCCTGATCCCCGCGGTGAACAAGCTCGGCAGTCTCCCGCTCGTCCTCGCCGGGTCCGAGGAGCTCAAGCAGCGCTACCTCCCACCCCTCGCCGCAGGCACCTCTGCCTTCTCCTACGCACTCTCCGAGCGCGAGGCCGGCTCCGACACCGCCTCCATGAGGACCCGCGCCGTCCGCGACGGCGACCACTGGGTGCTGAGCGGCCAGAAGTCGTGGATCAGCAACGCGGGCATCTCCGACTACTACACCGTCCTCGCCGTCACCGACCCCGACGGCCGGCGAGGAGCCAACATCAGCGCCTTCGTCGTGGAGAAGGGCGACGAAGGATTCACCATCGGCGCGCCCGAGAAGAAGCTGGGCATCAAGGGCTCCCCCACCTGCGAGCTGAACTTCGACGCCGTCTACCTGCCCGCCGACCGCATGATCGGGGACCCCGGCACCGGACTCCAGCTCGCACTGCGCACCCTCGACCACACCCGCGTCACGATCGCCGCCCAAGCCGTCGGCATCGCCCAAGGCGCCCTCGACCACGCCCTGGCCTACGTGCAGGAGCGTCAGCAGTTCGGCAAGAACATCGCCGACTTCCAGGGGATCCAGTTCATGCTCGCCGACATGGCGATGAAGCTCGAGGCTGCCCGCCAGCTGGTCTACCTCGCCGCCGCGAAGTCGGAGCGGGACGCCGACGATCTGTCGTTCTTCGGGGCAGCCGCCAAGTGCTTCGCCAGCGACACCGCCATGGAGATCACCGTCGACGCCGTCCAGCTCCTCGGCGGAGCCGGCTACACCCAGGACTTCCCTCTCGAACGGATGATGCGCGACGCCAAGATCACCCAGATCTACGAAGGCACCAACCAGATCCAGCGTCTGGTCATGGCCCGCCAGCTCGTCGGAACGCGATAGGAGCGCGGCGCCGCCTAGGGCCGCAAACGAAGGAACTCCGCCTGACCTGGTCGACCAGGTCAGGCGGAGTCATCTGGCTCCCCTACCGAAGACAGTCGGCCGCGAGGCTAAAGGCGAAGACCAACTGGGGGCACTGGGGCCACGCCCCTGTCCGGGACTTCCGATCAGCGCTATGGACGGATCGCCTGGTAGAACGCGCCTTGTTCGACGTGGGCGAAGATGTCGCCGGCGATGGGGGTGCGCATCTCCTCTGCGAGCTGGCCGAGGAGACCGGCGCAGCGGGCGAGCAGGACCACTCCGCGCAGCAGCTCCGTCGGTATGCCGAGGTCGGCGAGGACGGCGCCGCAGGCGCCTGCGCCGTTGAGGGGCAGGGCTTTGCCGAGCTCGTCGGGTGCGACGCGACCGACGGCCTCGAAAAGGCTGAGCCGCGGGCCGAATGTGTCGTTCTCGCGTGCAAGGTCGAGAAGCCTGGGTACCCGGGGGTCACCGTTCTTGTGAAGGTGATGACCGAGGCCGGGAACGAATCGTCCGCTTGCTCGCTGCTCGCGGATCGCTGTGCGGGCGAGTTGGTCCCAGCCGGCCCTC
>NZ_JBHVKN010000010.1:0-14379 GCF_042798075.1 Nocardioides sp. NPDC057772 | reverse complement strand
TAGCTGGTTGTCTTTCTCGGCAGCGAGGATGGCGTCGCCTAGGAACTTTCCGGTGTCCTCGCTGACGCCGAGGAACCGTGAGCCGCCGCCGAGCAGCCCGGAGGCTAGGGCTCCTTGGATGGCGTCGGGGGCGCTGAGCCAGGTGAGGCGTGCTGCGATGGCCGTCGGGGTGAAGCCGTGGTCGGCGAGGGCGACGAGTACGGCGTTGAACATCGCGCCCTCCCCAGGGGTCGGTTCGCGGAGCGTGATGAGCCGGTACGCGAGTTCGCCGAACGACACTTTGCCGATGAGGTCTTCGGAAAGGTCTTGGCCCATGAGTGAGATCGTCTCGACTGTGCTGACGCCGAGAGAGGTCGGATAGGTGGAGTCGGTCATGCAGAGTGCCTTTCGTCGCGGGTGCGCATCTCCACAGACCGGGCGTGGTCATCGAGGAAGCGGCGGACCCATTCGCTGTCGCTATCGAGGGCTGGTGGAGCGAGGTCGTAGCGAACCGTGGAGTGCGACATCTTGATCGGGTTGCGCACGGTCGGGATGCCGTCGATCTCGACGACGGGTTCGAGGCCGAGGCGGTCGGCCAGCTCGACGCCGCCGCGGATGTCGTTGATCGGGCCGCAGGGGACGCCGGCGGCGCTGAGCTGGTCGAACCACTCCTGGGCCGACTTCGCGGAGAGCAGCTCGAGCAGCAGGGGGCGCAATTCCTCGCGGCGGTCGTTGCGGTTGCCGACGGTGGCGAACCGTTCGTCCTCGCCGAGGTCGGGTGCGCCGAGCTCGGCGACGAGCTTGCGGAACTGGCTGTCGTTGCCGGCGGCGATGATGAGCTCGCCGTCTCCGGTTGGCATGGGCTCGTAGGGGAAGAGGCTGAGGTGGGCGTTGCCCATCCGGTGCGGTACGAAGTCTCCGGCGACGTAGGCGGAGGTCTGGTTCACCAGCGACGACATCGCGCTGGAGAGCAGGTTGGTCTCCACGTGCTGGCCTTGGCCGGTGCTGTCGCGGTGGCGCAGCGCGGCGAGGATCCCGATCGCGGAGTGCAGGCCGGTCATGACGTCGAAGACCGAGATCCCGGCGCGGAAGGGTGGCCCGTCGGGGTCGCCGGTCAGGCTCATCAGCCCCGACATGGCCTGGACGAGGAGGTCGTAGCCGGGCAGGTGGCGGCCACCGGCGTCGCCGAACCCGCTGATGGAGCAGTAGACGCTGCCCGGGTTTCGTGCGGCGACGGAGTCGTAGTCGAGGCCGAAGCGTTCCAGGCCGCCGGGCTTGAAGTTCTGGATGAACACGTCGGCTCGGGCCGAGAGGTCGTGGGCGACGTGCAGGTCGTCCTCGTCCTTCAGGTCGAGCACGATGGAGCGCTTGTTGCGGTTGATAGCCAGGTAGTAGGTGCCGACCTCGTCGCGGGTCGGGGGAACCCAGTGGCGGGTGTCATCGCCAGAGGGTCCTTCGACTTTGATCACCTCGGCGCCGAGGTCCGCGAGCAGCATGGTGGCGTACGGCCCCGCCAGGACACGGGAGAAGTCGGCGATGACGATGCCGTGCAGCGGCCCGCGAGTGGCCGCTGTGGGCTGAGTCTGGGTGGTCTGGTTCATGGGATTCTCCGAGGTCACGTCGCGATGTCGGGGTAGGGCATAGAGAAGTGGCCGAGGCGTTCGGCGTACTCCTTTTGGAATCCCAGCGGTGGGTGGTCACGCTCGAAGAGCGCGATGAACAGCGTCAGGGTGAGGAATGGGTGGGCGCCGCGCTCGAAGAGCGTCACGTAGTCGTGGGTGGCCAGCGCTTCGCGTTCGATGTCGTCGAACTTCAGCCAGGTGCTGCGCTCCTCGCTGATGCAGTTGAGGATGCGGTTGGCTTCTTCAGCCTCCCACCACTCGACGGTTGCCCGCGGCTCGTTGCGGTATCGCTCGACGAGCTCGGGGTCGCGGTCGATGGTGAACAGGAACTTGTTCAGCAGGTACTTGCTCACGCCAGGCTCCCTTCGGGGTACCAGGTGAAGTAGGCCTCCATGGTGTGGAAGAGGTCGAGGGTGTCGACGTAGTCGGCCCTCACGTTCTCGCCGGCGACACCCATCATGAGCATGAAGTCCATGAAGCCGTGGGTGGCATTGCCTGGCAGGTGGAGGCTGTCCAGGCTCACCTGGGACAGGCAGCCGTCGAAGTCGCCGTTGGCGATCCAGTCCACGGCGCGGCGGTCGAACTCCGGGTCGGGGCCGTGGTCGCCGAATTGGCGGGGGCCGCCGAGCTCGAGGGAGAGGTGTCCGGTGCCGATGACGGCGACGCGGAGGTTCTCGGGCCAGGAGTCGATGATCTCGCGGATGGTCTGACCGAGCTGGATGAACCGCTTCGGCTGCGGCAGGGGCGGTGCGAAGATGTTGGTGTAGATCGGCACGATCGGCAGGTCGGCCTCGGGCCGCAGCGTGATGATGGGGCAGGTGATCGAGTGGTCGATGCGCAGCTCGTTGCTGAATGCCAGATCGAAACCTGAGTCCAGGCCCTTGCGCAGCAGGTGCGCCGAGAGGTCTTCTTGGCCGGCCAGCGTCATCTTCGGCAGCCCGAACTCGCGCTCCTCGTTGTACCAGTTGGCGTCGTAGAAGGGCGCCTTGCCGACGAGGAACTGGGGCATGTTGTCCAGCCACAGTTGGTGGAAGTGGTCGCTGCCGACCATGACCAGCACGTCGGGCTTGGCCTTGGTCAGGGTTTCGCGGAAGGACTCGATCTTGGACACCCATTCGTCAGCGAATGGGGGCCGGTCGACGCCGGTCGCGGTGCTGGCGCGGTAGTAGAACGGGTGGTGCGTCGATGCGATGACTGCACACACTGTCGCCATGGTGTTGTTCCGTTCCTGCCTGGTTCAGGCGGTCGTTTCGGTGGGCATTTCGTGCACGGATCCGGGTCAGCCTTCGACCAGTGGGGTGGCGAGCAGGCGGTCGCGGGACTCTTCGCCCTGGGCGCGGATGTGGTCGAGGTCGGGGTGGGTGAGGCGGCCGTTCCACTTGGCGGCCTTACCTGCGACCAGCACGGTCTCGATGTTCCCGGGGTGTCCGGCGCCGACGATGGACGCAGGGATGTCGGCGCTGGGTACGGTGGTGAACTCGTCGAGGCGGAACACGATGAGGTCGGCGTCCTTGCCGACCGTCAGGCTGCCGGTGCGGTCATCGAGGCCGGAGGCCTTCGCTCCGGCGATGGTGGCGAACTCCAGCAGATCGCGCGGCGTGAAGGAGGGCAGTTCGCCGTAGGTGTCGGGGTCGAAGGTGATTCCGAGTCCGTGGGAGCTCAGCGCGGCGCGCATGACGTTGAACATGTCGCCGGCGACCGTGGCTTCGGTATCGATGCTGAGGCTGGGGCGGATGCCGAACTTGAGCAGCCGGCCGGTGGCCGGGGCCCCGAGGCCGGGCAGTACAGCCTCGATCGCGGCTGAGACCGAGGCGTGGGCGCCGCTGTCGGCCAGCATCTTCAGTTCCTCGTCGTCGGAGGTGCAGCAGTGGATGAACAGCAGGTCATCGTCGAGCAGGCCAGCCTCGCCCAGGGAACCGATGCCGCGGAACTGCGGCCCCCAGGGGCCGTTGCCGACGTGCATGCTGGAGCGAATGCCGAGGTCACGTGCCAGCGCGATGTCCTTGGCGGTGACCTCGGTGGTGGACAGCTCGGGGCCGCGGAGCATGGCCTGGAGCGTGACCAGGGCGTTGTCGTCGGGAAGCAGTTCCTCGCGAACCCTGCGGATGTCGTCGGGATGGGTTGCCTCCCCGCGCAGCATCCACTTGTTCGAGTCGATCGAGGGCCAGCCGTAGGCGAAGACTCCGCGGATGCCGGAGGCCTGGAGGGCCGCGACCGCCTGATCTGAGTGCGCCGGGCTGTTTTGGATGTGGGACTCGTCGCGGAGCGTGGTGATGCCCGCATCGAGTGCGCCGAGCGCTCCGATGAGGTTCCCGACGTAGACGTCGTTGGGGGTGTACTCCGGACCCCAGGTCAGCTGGATGTACTGGCGGTAGGCAGCGAAGTCCCAGCCGATACCGGTCTGGCGTACTGCGCCCTGCCAGGTGTGACGGTGGGTGTCGATGAAGCCGGGAAGAACGGCTCGGTCGGTGCCGTCGATGACCGTGGCGTCATCGGCTTGGAGGTCGGTGCCGATCGCGGCGATCTTGCCGTCGACGATGTGAATGTCGCCGACGAGCTCGCCGAGCTCGGGGTCCTGGGTGAGCAGGTGGGCGCCCTTGATGAGGATGTCGCCGCTCGGGACAGGCTGCCTGGGTTCGGGCTGGTGGGTGGTGTTGTTCATGAGCGGTCTCCTGCGTGTGCGTTGTCGATCGTCGGGTCGAAGGGGGTGGCGCCGTGGCTCGAGTGATGGGTGTTGAGGTGGTCGGCAAACCAGTCCGCCACGACGGTGTGCTTCTCGTGGGAGTGGTTGTAGATGCAGTGGTCGCCGTCGGCCCACTCACGCCAGGTCTTGTCATCGCTGGCGGCGTGCTCGTAGAGCTGGCGGGCGTTCTCGACGAGGAAGACCTGGTCGGGAGTGCCGTGCAAGACCAGCAGCGGGCAGGTCAGGTGTGCGAGGTCTTCGCGCGTCAGGACGAATGCCTCCATGGCTGCGGTCGCGGCTTGAGGGTCGTCGATGCCGAGGAGCGGGCGAACCTTTGCGGTGAAGCGCGGGTAGCGGTCGAGGATCTCGGCCGGGCGGACTGTGCCGCCGTTGACGCAGCATGCCTTGATCCGGTTATCAGCGGTGGCGACTGCGGCGGCCAGGTAACCGCCCATGGAGTTGCCCCAGATCCCCACCTCGCCCACCCGGGGATCGTTGTCGAGATGGTCGATTACCGTGCTGAATGCCTTGGCGAATTCCTCGTCAAGGACAAGACCACCGAAGAGGCGGCTCTCACCCTGTCCGGGACCATCCAGCAACAGGGTGGCGATGCCGCGCTGCTGGAGGTAGGTCGCACCGACGTGGTACTCCTCCCGCCAGCCGTCGAAGCCGCCGAAGATGATCACGATGGGAGCAGGCCGAGACGGGTCGCGCTCGCCGGGTGGGAGGGCTAGCCAGCCACCGAGCTGGCCGCCGGCGTACGGGATGTGCAGGTGCTCGACGGGCGGGTCGGCCAGCTCGCCGGCCCGGCGATAGCACTTCATCATCTCGGTGAAGATCTCTCGCTTGCGCGAGCCATCCTCGAGCACGACCTGACCGACTCGATAGCAGCACGAGGCCGCCAACCACCATGACCGGGCCGTGGCCAGGTGCCCGGCGGCCATGGCTTCCTCAGCGCGGGCCACGTTGCGATCACCGAGGGCTTGCGCAGCGTCCTCCCAGGGAGTGCCTTCGTCGACCGCGGCGTAGAGCGCGATGACGTCTGCATAGTCCATGCCGTTGCCCGTCAGGCGCTGCAGCGGCATCGCTCGTTTGTGAGCTTCAGCGGCGGCCTTCCACACGGGTGTCGTCGCACCTGCGGCGTCCTGCGATCGCGTGCTCATCGGTGCTGGTTCCTCTCGACTCGTTCGTGGTGTTGCGTGCCCAGATGGATCAGGACGTCACCGCGGTGGCAGCAGGCACCGGGCTCCCGGAGAGAGCGGAACGGAAGTCGTCGATCAAGGTGTTGACGTCGCTGGCGTCGGACGCGGAGCCCCACAGGTAGAAGTCGGGGCGTGCGAGGACCGCGACACGACCGTGCTCGGCGAACCAGGTCGCGTAGGTGCCTTCCTCATCGTTGACGGTGGCAGCCTGGTCTTTGCCGACCGAGGCGATGGTGGCGCCGATGCTGTCGAGGAACTCGCAGTTGTCGGCCGACAGGTCATCGAGCACTGCCGAGTCGATGGCGATTAGCTGGAAGCCACGGCCCACGACGTCGTCGAAGAGGCCGACCTTGTCACCCTTGCTGACCTGTCCTTGGACTGCCGGAGCGCCGGCGAGCGGGTCACCGGTCCGGGAGAACGCTGTCGGGCCGGGAAGTGCCGGCCACGGCGGCATCAGGCTCGGGTCCTTCATTGCGGCCATCAGGAACTGGTCGCGCTGGGCTGCTGCCTCGGGGTCGGTGATGATGCAGGGCAGGCCGATCTCGCGAGACAGGTCGGTCCAGCCCTGCATGTTGGGCTTGCGGTCGCCTTCGTAGGAGTCGAGGACGCTCGCGTCAGCGAGACCGCGCAGCACCAGATCGAGGCGCCAGGACAGCGCAGAAGCGTCACGAAGACCGTTGCACATGCCCTCGCCGGCGAACGGCCACAGGATGTGAGCCGCGTCGCCGATCAGGAAGATTCGGTCGCGGCGCCACTCGTCGGTCATGGACTCGCGGAACTGGTAGACGGGGTGGCGGATGACCTCGACGTCCTCCGGCGTGACCCAGGGTTCGAGAAGCTCCCAGACACGGTCGAGGGTGAAGTCCTCCGGCTTCTCGTCAGGCAGAAGGGTGAACTCCCAGCGGCGGTGGGACTTGCCGAGCTGGAACAGGCAGCCCGGTCGCTCGGGGTCAGCGAACTGGCCGTTGTCGAACTCGAACTGCAGGTCCCGCTTCTGGACGGTGTCGATGACCAACTGCAGGGGGCCGAGGTTCCCTTCGGTGGTCTTGATGCCGAGCCGCTCGCGAACAAAGCTGTTCGCCCCGTCGGCGGCAACCGCGTAGGCGGCTCGGATCGTGTGCTCCGATCCGCTCTTGCGGTCGCGGTAGCGGACCACAACGCCATCGACGTCCTGGTCGATCTCGATGACCTCGTGGTTCATGTGAACCTCGACGTTGTCCAGTGCTCGCACCCGGTGGTCGAGCGCCAGCTCCAGATTGTTCTGGTAGAAGATCCAGTGACCGCGGAAGCCGTGCGGCCCGATCTGCGACCAGTCCAGACTCATCAGCAGGTCGCCGCCATGGGCTTTGTTGCGCATGTCGTAGAGCTCCCACGCCACCGCGTCCTCGCGGAACTCCTCACCGGCACCGACGCGCTGCAGTGTGCGCATGATCTCGTCGTCGACATGGCCGGCGCGCGAGAGGCCGTACAGCTGTGGGTGCCGCTCCAGCGCGATCACCCGGTGCCCGGCCTGCGCGAGCTGAAGACTCGCCATCTGGCCGCAGGGCCCGTATCCGATGACGACGACGTCGTACTGGTCCATGATGCAAACTCCTCGTTCTTCGGACAACCATCCGCTTGCCGGTCATCCAGGTCGATGCCTCAACAATCTGTGACGGTCGCCACTCCGGTCAAGGCACTCAGGTGCCCATGGTGAAGGAAGTGGAGTTTTGTCCGCAGAGCGGACAGCGCGCGTAGAATGGCCGACGACAATCCCGGGGCGGAGAAGGAGCAAGACATGGCACGGCGAGACAGCAACCCCAACTTCGTCGAGGCAGTCGCCCGAGGGCTGGACCTGATTCGCGCGTTCGACCCGGCGAATCCATCGATGTCGCTGACAGAGCTGGCGACCGCCGCAGGACTGGCCCGACCCACGGCATCCCGGATCCTCTACACCCTTGAGACCCTGGGCTATGTCCGCAGCACCGGCAGCGGCTTTGCCCTGACCCCTCGGGTCCTCGAACTGGGGATGAGCTACATCCAGCAAGCCGACATCTGGGACCTCACTCGCCCCCACCTGCAACGGCTCGTCAGCCAGACCCACGAGTCGAGCTCGGTTGCACAGCTCGACGGCTCCGACATCGTCTACGTCGCTCGTGTTGCTGTTCCAAAGCTCATCGCCCTCGTCGTGCGTATCGGCACGAAGTTCCCCGCCCCTGCCACCTCGTTGGGCAAGGTGTTGCTCGCCGGACTCCCCGAAGACGAGGTGTCCGCCGTGCTCGCAGAGCCAACCCGCTCAGGAATCGAATCTCGCTGGAAGCCCGATCTCCCCGAGCTCCTCGATGAGCTCCGCAGGGTCCGCGCCCAAGGTTGGGCCCTCACAGACGAACAGCTCGCACCGGGGATCCGGTCCGTGGCCGCGCCGATCAGGGATGGGTCGGGAAAGACCTGCGCGGCAGTCAACGTCACGGTTCACGCCGCGGAGACACCCACGGAGGTCCTGGTGGACGAGCACCTCCCGCGACTCTTGGCGACTGCTGCTGCCATCAGTTCCGACTGGGCCAAAATCAGCTCACTGCCGCTCCTAGAGGTCAAGCCATGAGGATGCCGGCACTTCCGCAAGATTCCCGGTTGGCGACCCGGTCTGAGACTCGTCACCGCACCGCCGAACTACACCGAATACTCTCAGAACCTCGTTACTCCGGAGCACGTCCCCCCAACACCATAATGAGCGTGAGCGTTATGTTCGCGCTTCATCTCTTGTTCGCCATGGGGAAGCGCACGGCGAAGCGGCCTCGGAGGAGCATGACCATGCTCGTGCGAACCTCTCCATCGGCGACAGTTCACTCGTGGCGTTCATCCCTCGCTTGATGAGTACCCAACTTGATCTCAACGTCGGACGACTGAAGCGGCTCGTCCGGGTGTCGATGAAGTGAGCGAGGGCCCGCGGGCCGGCCCCGAAGGTCGCCAAGACGCTTGAGAAGTTCGTCAACGAGTTCACCCTGGGCCCAATACCGGATGACCTCCGGGAGAATCGGCCTTGGATCGAAATGACGAGAGCCGCTGACCCTGGCGTCTCGCCTGATCAGCGGCTCTGTTCTGGCTCCCCGAGTTGGACTCGAACCAACAACCCTCCGGTTAACAGCCGAATGCTCTGCCAATTGAGCTATCGGGGAATGCTCCTTGCGGCGCGGTGAAACCTTAGCAACCCGGCGGCGACGATCGGAAATCGGGAGGCCCTCATTCGGCGACCAGATCGCGGAGGCCGCGACGGTGCTGCTCGAGGGCGGCGAGCTGGGCGAAAAGACGGTTGTAGGCCTCAGGGTCGGCGGCCGCGTCGGAGCGCTGCAGACGGCTCTTCACCTCGGCGATGCGGCGCTGGTCGAGGAGCTCGAGGAGGCGTACGACGTATTGCAGGACGTACGCCGAGTCGGGCTCCTTCGCCGACGGGATCGGCTCCACGGCGAGCTCGGCGAGGATGCGGTTGACGAGCGGGTCCGAGGCCGCTGCGGCGAGCTTCTGGGCCCAGCCGGCGTCGCCGGTGCCGGCACCGGGTCCGCCGAGGCCGGCGATGATCTCCCACAGCGCCCGGTAGAGGGGGTGGGTGAAGGCCTCGGGGGTGATCTCGCCGGTGGTGCGGCCCAAGGCGACGGGGTGCTGCACGAAGAGCTTCAGGGTCTCGCGTTCGACCGCGAAGCGGGGCTCGCGCGGGTGCGGCATGGGCGGGCGGCGGGGTGCTGAGGGCACCTCCCGAGAAGCGACCGCCTCACGCCGGGGCGGAGCGGCCGACGGCGCCGGGCGGCCGGGGGCGCGGCGTACCTCTCGGGCGGCCTCGTCCGGGTCGACACCGACGAACCGGGCCAGGTCGCGGGTGAAGCCCATCTTCTTGGACTCGTCACGCACGGAGGCGACCAGCGGCGCCGCTTCGCGCAAGGCGTCGATGCGGCCGTCGGCACGGTCGAGGTCGTACTTGGAGGCGATGTTGCGCAGCACGAACTCATAGAGCGGGACGCGGTTGGCGAGCAGCTCGCGGACCGCCTCGTCGCCCTTCTTGATCCGCAGGTCGTTGGGGTCGAGGCCGTCGGGCTCGACGGCGACGTAGGTCTGCGAGGTGAAGTTGCCGTCGCCCTTGAACGCCTTCAGCGCGGCAGCCTGGCCGGCGGCGTCACCGTCGAAGGTGAACACGACCGCGCCGCGCAGCTGCTGGTCGTCGGAGATGAACCGGCGCAGGACCTTGGCGTGGTCGTCACCGAAGGCGGTGCCACAGGTGGCGACCGCAGTGGTGACGCCGGCGAGGTGGCAGGCCATCACGTCGGTGTAGCCCTCCACGATGACCGCCTCTCGGGTGCGGGCCATCTCCTTGCGGGCGAGGTCGATGCCGTAGAGGACGTGGGACTTCTTGTAGATCGGCGTCTCGGAGGTGTTGAGGTATTTCGCCTCGATGCGGTCGTCGTCGAAGAGCCGGCGCGCGCCGAAGCCGATGACGTCGCCGCCCGACTCCCGGATCGGCCACATCAGCCGGCCGCGGAACCGGTCGTAGTGCGACCGGCCCTGCGCCACCAGGCCGGCGGTGACGACCTCCTCGTCGGAGAACCCGCGCGCACGCAGGTGACGGTAGAGGTCCTCTCCCCCGCGCGGCGAGAAGCCGACGCCGAAGTGCAGCGCGGCGTCGCGGTCGAAGCCCTTCTCGGCGAGGAACTGGCGTGCGACCACCGCGTCCGGGGTCAGCAGCTGCTCGGCGTAGAACTCGGCGGCGACCTTGTGGGCCTCGACCAGCTTGCCGCGGCCAGGACCCCGCCGGACCGGCGCCTCGTCGCCCTCCTCGCGCTGGACCTGCACGCCGACCTTGTCGCCGAGCCGCTCGACCGCCTCGAAGAAGCTGAGTCCGTCGAGCTTCATCACGAAGTCGATGACGTCGCCGCCCTCGCCGCAGCCGAAGCACTTGTAGAACCCGCGACTCGGGTTCACGTTGAAGGACGGCGACTTCTCGTCGTGGAACGGGCACAGGCCCTTGAAGGTGCCGGGGCCTGCACGGCGGAGCGTGACGTACTGGGAGACGATGTCGTCCAAGCGCGCCTTCTCGCGCACCTCCTGGATGCTCGTCTCCTTGATGCGGCCCGCCACGAGGTGAATCCTACGGGGCGGCGGCGATGGGCAGCGTACGCCTCGGTCCGAGGTCGGCGCGGTGGTCGGCCCACATCCGTTGGTCGTCGCGGACGCGCGCCACCTCCGCCGGGTCGATCGTGGCGACGACCATGCCCGCGGTGGCGTCGTCGAGGCGCTCGATCGGCCGGCCGAGCGGGTCGTAGACGGCCGAGCCGCCGATGAAGCCGAGCGACCCGCCGACAAGGCCGGCGAAGGCGACGTACATCGAGTTGTCCAGCGCCCGGGCGGCGTAGTGCAGGTCGCGACGGTGACCGCCGCCGGGGAAGTAGGCGCCGGTGTTGAGGTAGACGATCGCGCCGTCGGCGGCTGCCGCAGCGGCGTGCTCGGGGAAGTTGGCGTCGTAGCAGACCGACAGCGCCACCCGGACGCCGTCGATCTCGATCGTGGTGCCGTGCTCGCCGGGCTCGAAGCGCTCGCGCTCGGGTGGGTAGAGGTGCTGTTTGTCGTACGCCGCGACCGGCTCCTCCCCCGGTGCGATGATCAGGCTGGTGATCGCCCGTCGCCCGTCTCCGGCTCGGGCAAGGGGCGAGTTGAGCACGAGCACCGCGCCGGTCTCGTCCACCGCGGCCTGTGCCGGCGCGAGCCAGGTGGTGTCGTCGAGCGAGGGCAGCGGACCGTCGAAGGCCTCGAGGTCCCACGAGGTGGTGAACGTCTCCGGCAGCGCCACCAGCCGGGCCCCTCTCGCGGCCGCCTCGCGGACCCGCCCTGCCGCGGTCGCGACGTTGGCGATCAGGTCACCTGGTACGGCTGTGTCCTGGACGACTGCCACGTTAAGCACGGTGCCGACCCTATCTGGGGGGGATAGTCCAGGGAGTTTCCGTCGTTCTACTGGCCAGTAACCGACGGAAACTCCCTGGACTATCTCAATAGTCACCCGACATCACATTCGCCAGCGGCTCCCCGGCGGCGAACCGCTCGAGCTGCTCGCGGACGACCCGGTAGGCGCGCGGCCACATCGCGCTCGACGCGCCGCCGACGTGCGGTGTGATGAGCAGGTTGGGCGAGCTCCACAACGGGCTCTCGGCCGGGAGCGGCTCGGTCTCGGCGACGTCGATGGCCGCGTGGATGCGCTCGGTCGCGAGCTCGGCGACCAGGTCGTCGGTGACGACGACGCCTCCGCGGGCGACGTTGACGAGCAGCGCGCCGTCCTTGAGCCGTCCCAGGAACGCCCGGTCGACCAGACCCCGGGTCTCGTCGGTCAGCGGCGTGACCAGCACGACGACGTCGGCCTCGGGCAGCAGCGCGTCGAGCTCGTCGAAGCCGTGCACGCCGTCGCGGGCGGTCCGGGCGACCCGGACGACCTCGGTCTCGAACGGCAACAGCCGCGCCTCGATGGCTCGGCCGATCGCTCCGTAGCCCAGGATCAGGACCCGCTTGTCGGCCAGCGACGGGAACCAGCCCGGCCGCCAGGCGTGCTCGTCCTGATGACGTACGTGGCCGGGGATGCCCCGCAGTGAGGAGAGGATCAGGGTGAGGGCGAGCTCGGCGGTCGAGGTGTCGTGGATGCCCCGGCCGTTGCACAGCGTCACGCCCTCGGGGATGTGGCCGCGGGCGGCGTCGACGCCCGCGGTCAGCAGCTGCACCACCTGGAGCGACTTCATCTGGCTGACGACCTCGAAGATCCGCGAGCCCAGCATGTAGGGAGGAAGGTAGAAGGCCACCTCACCGACCGAGTCCGGCACCTCCACGTGGGAGCCGGCGAAGCGGGTGTGGTCGAAGAGCTCGTAGCGCAGTCCCTGGGGCACCTCGCCCAGCTCGGAGGGGTCGAAGGGCAGCCAGACGAGGGGATCGCTCACCCCGCGAGACTCTCATACCCCGGTGGGGGTGACCTCAATCACACTACGTCGCTAGGGTGACCGCCATGGATCCGCTGGCACCGGCACATCCCACCTGGGTGATGCTCCTGATCGCCGCAGTCGCGGTCGTCGTACTCCTCGTGCTGATCGCCAAGGTCAAGCTGCACGCCTTCATCTCGCTCGTGCTGGTCAGCGCGGTGACGGCGGTCGCCGCCGGGGTCCCGGTCGCCGACGTCCCGGCGGCGATGCTGACCGGCTTCAGTGCGACGCTCGGCTCGGTGGCGCTGCTGGTGGCGTTCGGGGTGATGCTGGGACGCCTGCTGGAGGTGACCGGCGGAGCACAGGTGCTGGCCGACACGCTCATCGGCGTGTTCGGCGAGAAGCGTGCGCCGCTCGCGCTCGGTGTCGCCGCACTCATCTTCGGGTTCCCGATCTTCTTCGACGCCGGCCTGGTCGTCTTCCTCCCCATCATCTTCGCGGTCGCGCGACGCTTCGGCGGCTCGATCCTCGTCTATGCCCTGCCCACGGCGGGCAGCTTCGCGGCGATGCACGCGGTCGTGCCGCCCCACCCCGGCCCGGTCGCCGCGGCCACCGAGCTCGGCGGCGACATCGGTCTGACCCTGCTGATCGGCGTACCGGTCGCCGTCCTGGCCTGGATCCCGGGCGCCTACCTCGTCGGCACCAGGCTGGGTGCCCGGTTCCACCCGGAGCCGGTCAACGTCTTCGCGATCGACGCCGAGGACGCCGAGAACGAGGCCGCGACCCCGTCCTTCGCCACCGTCGTCCTCCTCCTGGCCCTGCCCCTGGTCCTGATCGGCCTCAACACCGTCGTCACCACGCTGCAGGCAGCAGGGACCGTCAGCGAGGACGCCACCTGGGCCAGCGCACTCGTGCTCATCGGCCAGACCCCGGTCGCACTGCTCATCACCGTCCTGGTCGCGATCCTGGTGCTCGCCCCCGGACGCTTCCCGATCGGCCGTGCGAGCGAGATCCTCGACCAGGCGCTCGGCCCGATCTGTGCGATCATCCTGATCACCGGCGCCGGCGGGATGTTCGGCGGCGTGCTGCGCACCAGCGGCATCGGGGAGGCGCTGTCCACCTCCCTCTCGGACCTCGGCATGTCGCTCATCGTGCAGGCCTTCCTGATCGCGACGCTGCTGCGGGTCGCGCAGGGCTCCGCGACGGTCGCGCTGACCACCACCGCCGGCCTGATCTCCGCCCAGGTCGCCGCGGCCGGCCTCGGCAGCTTCGACATCGCCCTGCTCGTCTTCGCCATCGCCGCCGGCGCGACCGTCCTCTCCCATGTCAACGACTCCGGGTTCTGGCTGGTCAGCCGGTTCTTCGGGATGGACGTCATCACGACCCTCAAGACCTGGACGATCCTGGAGACCACCCTCGGCCTCTCGGTCTTCGTGATCGCCTCGGCGCTCTGGGTGGTCGTCCCCTAGGGCGTGTCCTGGCCCTGCACCCGGCTCTCCAGGGTCGCGAGCCCCGGACCGGCGAGCTCCGGGAGCGCGTCGGCACGCCCGCACACCGCCATCAGCAGCGCCTCGCCCGGCCCGGTGACCTCGGCACCGCTCCCGTGGGACCAGTCGACGTCGGTCGCCACGAGACGAAGACCCTGACCGTTCCGCTTCGCCGGCAGCGGCGGGGCGATCATTGCGAACCCGAGGACCGGAAGCAGCCGCTCGGCGGGCACCGTGCGCGGTTTTCCGAGCGCGCGACGGATGTCCTGGTGATGGATGAGGCCGTCGGTCAGCCCGATCCGGGCGTCCGCAACCGCAGTCGGCCCGGACGGCTTCGCATGCGCTCGCACATAGGCGACCAGCTCCTCGGGGCTCCTGGTCCCGAACTCCTCGAGCCGGCTCTGGTTCATCCGCCCGAACCGGAATCCCTGGCGCGCGAACCGGCCGATGAAGCCCGCCAGCCCGACCTCCTCGTAGCTGATCAGG
>NZ_JBHVKN010000009.1:0-53385 GCF_042798075.1 Nocardioides sp. NPDC057772 | reverse complement strand
CTGTAGAACCACTGCACGACGGTGCGCTGGGGCGCCCAGCCGCGGAAGGTGCCGATCGTGTCGACGGACTCGACGGAGATCCGGGTCAGCTCGCCGCCGAGCTCGGCATGCTGCCGCGCCAGGAGCTGCTCGGTCTCCAGGGTGACGCCGTGGACGACGATGCGGCCGCCGGGGCGGAGGGCGGTGAGGCAGGTGTCGAGTACGCCGGGGCGGGTCGCGCCGCCGCCGATGAAGATCGCATCAGGGGCAGGAAGGCCGGCCAAAGCATCGGGGGCGCGGCCCTCGACCACTCGCAGTCCAGGCACCCCGAGGCGGGCGGCGTTGCGGGCGATCCGGGCTGCACGCTCGGGGTTGGCCTCGACCGCGGTCGTGGTGCAGGAGGGGTGCGCCCGCATCCACTCGATCCCGACCGAGCCTGCGCCGGCGCCGACGTCCCACAGGTGCGCCCCAGGAGTGGGCGCCAGCCGGGCAAGGGCGGAGGCGCGCAGGTCGCGCTTGGTCAGCTGGCCGTCGTTCTCGAAGACGTCGTCGGGAAGGCCCGCGGCCCAGCCGAAGAGTGGCGCCCCGACGCACTCGATCGCGACGATGTTGAGTCGTGGTGACTCGCCCGCCCAGGTCGAGGCAGTCCCCGTTTGTGCGCTCTCGGTCTCGGCGCCCAGCTCGCCCAGGACGGTCATGGTCGACGCCTCGAAACCGCTCGTGACCAGCAGGTTCGCGAGCTCGGCCGGGGTCGACCCGTCCGAGGAGAGGGCGAGGATCCGGCGGCCGGGGGCGAGCTCGCGAGCGACCAGCGACACGTCCCGGCCGACCAGGCTCACGGCCACGCAGGACTCGGCCGGCCAGCCCATCCGGGCGCGGGCGAGGGCGACGGAGGAGACGGCGGGCTCGATGCGTACGTTCTCCGGGCCCAGGAGCGAGATCAGGGTCGTGCCGATGCCGGAGACCAGCGGGTCGCCCGAGGCCAGCGCGACGACGGTGGCGTCGGTCGGGAGCGACCCGAGCAGCGCCGGGAGGCCCTCCCGCAGCGGCGAGGGCCAGGGCTCGCGCCGCTGGCCGGGGACGTCGGGTACGAGGTCGAGATGCCGCTTGCCGCCGAGGAGTGTCGAGGCCTCCCGGATCAGCTGCTGGTGACGTACGGGAATCTCGTCCCAACCTCCGGCACCGATGCCCACGACGACGATCATGAGGCCAGACGCTACAGTGACCGCACAGGCGTGAGGTGCCCCGACCATCCGTGTACGGGTGGGAGGGGAGAATCTGGGAAGCCGGTGAGAATCCGGCACAGGCCCGCTGCGGTATATCGAGCCCGACGAGGGACTCGACAAGTCCGAAGACCGGCCCCGCGCCTTCCCCAACAGGCAACAACTACAGGGAGCGGGAGCCTCTCCATGCCGGTGCACTACCCATTTTCTGCCGTCCTCGGCTGCCGAGCCGATGATCTCGACGACATGGGCCTCGCGCTCGTGCTCACCACGATCTCCCCGGAGATCGGCGGGGTCCTGGTCCGCGGTGAGAAGGGCACAGCGAAGTCGACGGCCGTACGCGGCCTGGCGGCCGTGCTGCCCTCGATCTCGGTCTACGCGGGGGACCGGTTCTCGATCGACCCCGACGACCCGTCCGCGGAGTCGCCGGACGGTCCCTTCGGCTCGGCCGCCGTCGTGGAGAGCCGGCCGGTACGGCTGGTCGAGCTCCCGGTGGGTGCCACCGAGGACCGCGTCGTCGGGTCGCTCCACCTGGAGAGCGCGCTGTCGCGCGGTGCGGTCGAGTTCGAGCCGGGGCTGCTCGCCCGGGCCCACCGCGGCCTGCTCTACGTCGACGAGGTCAACCTGCTCCACGACCACCTGGTCGACCTGCTGCTGGACGCGGCGGCGATGGGCCGGGTCTCGGTCGAGCGTGACGGGGTCTCGGTCGAGCACGCTGCCCGGTTCGTGCTGATCGGCACGATGAACCCCGAGGAGGGCGAGCTGCGCCCGCAGCTGCTGGACCGCTTCGGGCTCACGGTCGAGGTCGCCGCGCCCCGGGACCCGGAGCTGCGCGCCGAGGTCGTACGCCGCCGGATGGCCTTCGACCTGGACGCTCGCGCATTCGTCGAGCGCTATGTCGCCGCCGAGCGTGACCTCACCGCACGGATCTCCGCGGCTCGCGCGCTGGTCGGGAAGGTCCGGCTCACCGCGCCCGGCCTGCTCAAGATCGCCGAGGTCTGCGCCGCGTTCGAGGTCGACGGGCTGCGCGCCGACATCGTCACCGCCCGCACCGCCGTCGCCCACGCCGCCTGGGCCGGCCGCTCCGAGGTCACCCGCGAGGACATCCGCCGCGCCGCCCTGCTCGCGCTGCCGCACCGCCGCCGTCGCAACCCCTTCGACGCCCCCGGTCTCGACGAGGACCTGCTCGACCGCATCCTCGGCGACGAGGAGCTGCCGCCCGAGCCGCCGGAGGGCGGGCCTTCGGATGGCTCGGACAGCGAAGACTCTGTTGGTCGCGACACGCCTCCGCCCAGCGGCTCCGACGCCTCGACCAGCAAGGACGGTACGACCGACCAGCAACCGCCGGTCGAGCCCGCGAGCGATCAGGATTCGTCGGTCGAGCCCGCGAGCGAAGCGAGCGGTGTCGAGACCAACACGGTCGGTTCCGCACCCGAGTCCGTGACCGCCGCCGCCCCTGCGTACCGCCCCCGCCTCCTGACCGTCACCGGCCTGGGCACCGGCCGCACCGGCGGTCGGAGCAAGGCGATCGGCAGCAGCGGCCGTCGGATCGGCGCGAACACCAGCGTCCGCGGCTCGCTCCACCTCGTCGAGACGCTCAAGGCGGCGGCGGGCAAGCAGGCCGCCCGGCCGCGTACCTCGGCGAAGGTCGAGCTGCGCACCGAGGACCTGCGCACCGCGGTCCGCGAGGGCCGCGAGGCCAACCTGGTGCTCTTCTGCGTGGACGCGTCCGGCTCGATGGCCGCGCGCAAGCGGATGGCGCAGGTGAAGGCCGCGGTCCTCTCGCTGCTCCTCGATGCCTACCGGCGCCGCGACAAGGTCGGGATGATCACCTTCCGCGGTGAGGGTGCCGAGCTGGTGCTGCCGCCGACCGGATCGGTCGACCTCGCTGCGGCCCGGCTCGACGAGGTGCCCGCCGGGGGACGTACACCGCTGGCCGAGGGCCTCCTCGAGGCCGCCCGGGTGCTGCAGCGCGAGCACCTGCGTGATCCCGACCTGCGGCCGTTGCTGGTGGTGGTCACCGACGGCCGTGCCAACTCCAAGGCCCACGGGAAGGACGCGGTGCGGCGCTCGCAGCAGGCCGCGGCGTACGTCGCCGGTCTGGGCGTCACCACCGTCGTCATCGACTCCGAGAGCGGGCCGATGCGGCTCGGGCTGGCGCGCCGGCTGGCCGAACACCTGGGCGCCGAGCACGTGCCGGTCGCCGAGGTGAGCGCCGAGGCGCTGACCACCACCGTCCACGGGTTCACCGGAACCACCATGGGAAGGGGCGCTGCCTGATGCCGAAGGGACAGCCGCTGAACGTACCCGACGACGGGCTCACCACCCGCCAGCGCCGCAACCGGCCGCTGGTCATGATCCACACCGGCCCTGGCAAGGGGAAGTCGACCGCCGCCTTCGGGCTCGCGCTGCGCGGGTGGAACCAGGGCTGGCGGATCGGGGTCTTCCAGTTCGTGAAGTCGGCCAAGTGGCGCATCGGCGAGCAGACCGTGCTCGAGCGCCTCGGGAAGCTCCACGAGGAGACCGGCGAGGGCGGTCCGGTCGACTGGCACAAGATGGGCTCGGGCTGGTCCTGGAGCCGTAAGCAGGGCGCCGAGGAGGACCACGCCGCGGCCGCCGCCGAGGGCTGGGCCGAGATCAAGCGGTGCCTGGCGGACGAGCGTTACGACCTGCTCGTCCTCGACGAGTTCACCTACCCGATCAAGTGGGGCTGGGTCGACGCCGCCGAGGTGGCCTCGGTGCTCGCCGCGCGGCCGGGACGCCAGCATGTCGTGATCACCGGTCGCGACGCCGACCCGGCGCTGCTCGAGGTCGCCGACCTGGTCACCGAGATGACCAAGATCAAGCACCCGATGGACGCCGGCCAGAAGGGCCAGCGGGGCATCGAATGGTGACCCTGCCCCGGCTGGTGGTCGCCGCTCCCTCGACCGGCTCGGGGAAGACGACGATCGCCACCGGGCTGATGGCGGCGCTGCGCGCCTCCGGGACGGCGGTCAGCGGTCACAAGGTCGGCCCCGACTACATCGACCCCGGCTACCACGCGCTCGCCACCGGACGCCCGGGACGCAACCTCGATCCTCATCTGGTGGGCGAGTCCCGGGTCGTACCGCTGCTGCTGCACGGCGCCGCCGGGGCGGACGTCGCGGTCATCGAGGGCGTCATGGGCCTCTACGACGGCCGTCTCGGCACCGACGGCTTCGCCTCCACCGCGCATGTCGCCGCGCTGACCTCCTCGCCGGTCGTCCTGGTCCTCGACGTCGCCCGGATGTCCCGTTCCGCTGCCGCGATCGCGGCGGGTATGGCGGCCTTCGACCCGTCCGTACGCATCGGGGGAGTGGTGCTCAACCGCTGCTCTCCCGGGCGTAACGCCGACGAGATCCGGCGGGCTCTGGAGCAGGTCGGCCTGCCGGTGCTCGGCATGCTCCCGCGCGACGAGTCGCTCGCGTCCCCGTCGCGTCACCTGGGTCTCGTTCCCGTCGCCGAGCGCGACGAGTCGGTCGCGCTGATCGAGCGCCTGGGGGAGCAGGTCGCGGCCCACCTCGACCTGGCCGCGCTGCTCGACGTGGCCCGTTCGGCTCCCGACCTGGACGCCGAGGCGTGGGATCCGGCCACGGCCCTGGAGATGGACGCCGCGCCGGGCGGGGAGCGTCCGGTCGTCGCGGTCGCGGGCGGGAGGGCGTTCACGTTCCGCTACCCCGAGACCGAGGAGCTGCTGGAGGCGGCCGGCTGTGACGTACGCTCCTTCGACCCGCTCACCGATCCCGCGCTCCCCGAGGGCACGAGCGGGATCTACCTCGGAGGCGGGTTCCCGGAGGTGTACGCCGCCGAGCTGGCCGCCAACACGAGCCTGCTCCGCGACCTGAGGGCCGCCGTCGAGGCCGGGATCCCGACCGTCGCCGAGTGCGCCGGACTGCTCTACCTGGCCGAGTCGCTCGACGACGTCCCGATGGCCGGCGCCCTTCCCGCCCACGCCGCGATGAGCGAACGCCTCACCCTGCGCTACCCGGTGGCGGTCGCCGCCGCCGACTCCCTGCTCGCCCGCGCCGGTGAGGAGGTCACCGGCCACGAGTTCCACCGCACCACCACCTCGCCCCTGGCCGGGACCCGGGCGGCGTGGACCGTCGACGGCGCCCCGACCGGCTTCAGCAGCGACACCGTCCACGCGTCCTACCTGCATGTGCACTGGGCCGGCCATCCGCACCTCGCCCGCCGCTTCGCCGAAGCATCGCGTGCCTTAGCCGCTCGTTCGGTCGCTGGCCGAGCCGACCCCGCTGGTCGGCTCGAGACCAACACGGTCGCGACCAGCGGCTGGGACGGCGAGGTCGCGGATCCGCTGCGGCACCACGGCGACGTCGAGGTGGGCGACGGGCTGCTCGACTTCGCGGTGAACGTCTACCCGGACCCGCGGCCGGAGTGGCTGGACCAGGCCCTCCACGACTCGCTGGCCCCGACCGCCTACCCCGACGAGGAGCCGGCACGCGCGGCGCTGGCCAAGCACCACGGCCGGGATCGCGCCGAAGTGCTCCCGACGGCAGGGGCGGCGGAGGCGTTCACGCTGGTCGCACGGGCCCGAGGCTGGCGAAAGCCGGTCGTCGTGCATCCCCAGTTCACCGAGCCCCACGCGGCGCTCGAGCAGGCCGGCCACACGGTCACCGAGGTCCGCCTCCGCGCCGAGAACGGCTTCGTGCTCGACCCGGCCGCGGTCCCCGACGATGCGGACCTGGTCATCGTCGGCAACCCGACCAACCCCACCGGCGTACTCCACCCCGCCGAGACCCTCCGACAGCTCCTCCGCCCCGGCCGCCTGGTCGTGGTCGACGAAGCGTTCATGGACGCGGTGCCTGGCGAGCCCGAGACGCTCACCGCGGAGCGGGGCGAGGGGCTGCTGGCCATCCGGAGCCTGACGAAGCACTGGTCCATCCCGGGGGTACGCGCGGGCTACGTCGTCGGCGACGCCGCCGCGATCAGCGACCTCGAGGCCGTACGCACCCCATGGTCCGTCTCGGCCACCGCCGCCGCCGCGATGCTCGCCTGCGCCACCGAGCGCGCGAGCGCCGAGGCTCGTGACCGCGCCGAGCGGATCACCACCTGGCGGGACCACCTCGAGGCGGGCTTGCGAAAGCTGGGGATCGAGTACGTCCCCTCCACCGCCTCCTTCGTCCTGGCCCGCCCCGGCGCCGGGGTCCGGGAGGCCCTGCGCGAGCAGGGCATCGCCGTACGCCGGGCCGACACCTTCCCCGGGCTCGGCCCGGACTGGGTGCGGATCGCGGTGCGCCCCGAGGAGCCGACGGACCAACTCCTCACCGCCCTGCGGGAAACCAGGGGAGACCGGTGAGCCCGCGGGCGATCGGACTGTTGGCCGGCGTCGCGCTCGATCGCCTGCTCGGCGATCCGCGGCGCTACCACCCGGTCGCCGGCTTCGGCACGGTCGCGATGAAGGCGGAGCAGGCTTGGTACGCGGACGACCGCACCCGAGGCGTCCTCCACACCGCGACGCTGGTCGGGGGAGCGGTCGTCATCGGCGCTGCCGCCGAGCGACTCGCCCACGGCAGGATCGGGACGATGCTGGTGACCGCGGCCGCCACCTGGGCGGTCCTGGGCGGCCGCTCGCTGGAGCGCGAGGCGTTGGCCGTGCACGAACACCTGGACGAGGGGGACCTGCCCGCTGCGCGGCAGCGGCTCACCCACCTCGTCGGCCGTGACACCGCCGAGCTCGACGCCTCCGAGGTCTCCCGGGCCGTGATCGAGAGTGTCGCGGAGAACACCTCAGACGCGGTGGTCGCGCCGCTGGTGTGGGGAGCCGTCGCGGGCGTGCCCGGCCTCCTCGGCTACCGCGCCACCAACACCTTGGACGCGATGGTCGGCCACCACAACGACCGCTACGAGCACTTCGGCTGGGCCAGCGCGCGCCTCGACGACCTGCTCAACTTCCCCGGCTCGCGCCTGTCCGGCCTGATCACCCTGACCGCGATGCCGTCACGAGCGAGACAGGCCTGGCGGGCCTGGCGTCGCGACGCCGCCCAGCACCCGAGCCCGAACGCCGGCGTCGTCGAGGCCTCCTTCGCCGGTGCCCTCGACATCCGCCTGGGCGGCACCAACCGCTACTACGGCAACCGGGTCGAGCACCGTGCGGTGATGGGCGACGGCCGCGCCGCCACCCCCGCGGACGTCGTCGGCGCCACCACCCTGGCCCGCAAGGTCGGTATCGGCGCGGCCCTGGTCGCGGCGGCGTATGCGGCGGTCGCTCAGCGCCCGTGACGGAACGCCCGGGCCATCACCGCGGGTGGTGCCTCGGCGATGCCCGGCCCGCCGGCGCGGGTCCACTCGGCCAGCGCGTCGGTGACCTGCTCCGTGCCGGCCCGGGCGACCCAGACGGGCTTCGCCCCACGCTGCCGCCCCTCGGGTGAGGGGCCGACGACCACGACGTCTGCCCGTTCGCACGGGCCGAGGCAGTCGGCGATGCGTACGGTCGCCGACTCCCCGGCCGCCGCGTTCAGCGTGCTGAGCACGGCGGCATGGTCCACCCCGGGCGACTTCCGCTCGGTCCCGCAGCAGCAGCCGCGGCAGACCGTCAGCGTCGGCCGCCCGGCGGGGGCGCTCATCCTTCGCAGGCCTCGCAGTCCTGGCCGTTCTCGATGGCACAGACAGCGGCGTCGGTCCAGTCGTCCCAGCTCAGGTCGTCGATGGCGTCGGTGGGGGTCGGGTTCTCGTTCATGATCATGCCTCTGTCGTCGAAGTCGGTCAGTTGGTCCGGGTCTGCTTGCTGGCCTGGACGCCGGCGCGCGAGCGCAGGTAGTACAGGCTCTTGATGTTCGGGTCGAGCAGCGCGAGCTTGTGGATCTTGCTGATGTACTGCGGGGTCGCGTCGGCCTGGAAGAACAGGTTCAGCGACTGGGCCTGGTCGATGTAGACCTGGCGGTCGGACGCCCGGGCGAGCAGGATCTCTTGGTCGATCTCGTAGCCGGTCCGGAAGACCTCCTTCTCGAGGTCGTCGAGCCACGAGACGTGCTGGACCGAGCCACCGTGGTCGATGATGTCGGAGATGTGGGCCTGGTCGTAGACGCCACGCTCCTTCATCACCTCGACGAGGTTCTGGTTGGCCCGCGGCATCTCGCCGGCCGAGGTGGTCTGGTTCCAGACGTTGGCGACGTACGGCTCGATGCCCTGGCTGGTGCCGCCGACGATCACCGCGGTGCTCATCGTCGGCGCGATCGCCATCAGATGGGAGTTGCGCCGTCCGACACACCACTCCGGGATGCCCGCGACCGAGCCCATCCACCGCGAGGCGGCATCGGCACGCGACGAGATCCGCTCGAAGATGTCCTTGTTCAGCGCCGCCGCCTTGTCCGACTCGAACGGCACTCGCTGCTTCTGCAGGTAGTCGTGGTAGCCCATCACCCCGAGGCCCAGGCTGCGGGCCTTCTCGGTGTAGCGCACCGCCCGCTCCAGACCGCGGATGGTGCGCGCCTTGCGCAGGAACGCCTCGGCGACCGCGTCGAGGAAGACGGTGGCGACGTACGCGGTGTCCTGGTCCTTCCACTCGTCGTAGGTCGACAGGTTCAGCGAGGAGAGCACGCAGGTGTAGGAGTGGTCCTCGTCGCTGAACAGGGTGATCTCCGAGCACAGGTTGGAGGCCTTGTTGGCCAGTCCGTTGGCCTTGTAGGACTCGGTCTGGGCCGCGTTGACGGTGTCGACCTTCCAGATGTAGCCCTTGCCCAGCACCACCCGGATCTTCAGCACCCGCTGGTAGCGCTCCAGGGCGTCCTTGTCGCCGGCGAGCATCCGGTCGATGAAGGCCTGGCTGAAGATCCAGCCGACGTTCTTGTTGGCCGGCTCCCGGAAGATCAGGTCGGCGAGCTCGTAGAAGTCCGGGTGATCCACGGGCAGGTAGCCGGCCCAGGAGCCGCGGCGGGTGGCGCCCTGGCTGATCTGGTTGGTCATCTCCACGAAGTTGCAGAAGACCGGGACCACACCGTTGGCCTTGCCGTTGTCGCTGAACTTCGCGCCGCGGGGCCGGACGTCACCGAGGTACGCCGAGGTGCCGAACCCGTTCTGGGACAGGATCGCGGCTTCCTTGAGGGTCTCGTAGAAGCCCCAGACCGAGTCCTCGACGTAGGAGCCCTCGCACGAGACCGGCAGGCCCCGGTCGGTGCCGAGGTTCGACAGCACCGGCGTCGAGGGGGAGAGCCAGCCGTTCCAGATCGCCTCGAAGAACGGCTCTGTCCAGGAGACGCCGTCCTCACGGGGGTACATCTCGTCGGCCAGCCCGCCGGCGGTGGCCGCGATGGTCTCGTAGCGCTCGCGGACGCTCTGGTCCGCGACGGTGTACTTGGCCTTGAACATCGCGTAGCCCGCGGTGGTCATGAAGGCAGGCACGGTGCCCTCGGCCTGCAGTGCCTTGCGCTCGGCGGAGAGCGCCTCCCAGCTGGTGCTGCTCATCAGAACTCGAACTCCGTCTCGCCGATGTTGCGGTTGTATTCGTTGCCGGTGACCTGGAAGAAGTCGTGGAACTGGGTGCCGTTGATGCCGGCGTAGAACCACTCGGCGACCGGGTTGGTCTCGACCCCGAACAGCGGCTCCATCCGCATGTTCTCCAGGGTCATGTCGATGCGGGAGCGCACGAAGGCCTCCAGGTCGGTCTGCTCGATGCCGGTGATCGGACCGTCCGCGAAGAGCATCTCCACGATCCGGGCCTCGTGGGCGTAGAGGTGCTCGGCGACACCGCGGACGCGGGCGAAGAGGTCGTCGCGCTCGGCCTCGAACTTGTCGGCCGAGACGGTCGCGGCGTACTCGTCCAACGTCGTGTTGAACAGCCAGGCGCCGCCGGTGGCGTGCAGGTTCTCGTCGCGGGCGGAGAAGTTGATCCCGCTGATCACGTTCTGCAGCAGGTTCTTCCCGCCGGACTGGAAGTGCTTGAGGAAGGCGAAGTTGGAGTAGAGCACGCAGTTCTCCATCAACGTGAAGACGCTCAGCGCGTAGAGCAGGTCCTCGTCGGCGATGGCGTCCCACACGAAGGCGATCCGCTCGGCCAGCACCGGGTCGTTCTTGTAGGAGTCGTAGAACTCCTCGGTGTCGATCATCAGCGTCTTGTTGAGCTTCGCGTAGAACGGCGCGTGCATGTTCAGCTCGGCAAACGAGAAGGCGTTGGTCATCATCTGGATCTCGGGCCGCGGGAACGCGTGGAAGAGCCGGTCGCCCCACACCTCGCCGCCGAGGATCAGCTCGTAGATGGTGAACAGCTTCAGCGTCGTCTTGACCGCGGCCTGCTCGGCGTCGGTCATGTTGACCAGGAAGTCCTGCTTGTCGTTCTCGACCGGGATCTCCTCGGCCGTCCAGAAGATGCTGCGCTGCTTCTTGGCCAGCTCCTCGGCCATCGGATAGTCGAAGACGTACGCCGACTTCTCGGTGCGGATCGGTAGACCCTCGGTGTCGATCAAGCCCCATGCCCCTCGTTCACGCGGACCCGCGGCCCGCTGGATGTCTCGTGCATCCGTGCCGGGGCAGGAGAGGACGGCGTGGTACGCGCTCGATCCCCTGACCTTCCCTCGAGGTCGCGGACCCCACCAAGAGGTGGGCACTGGCAGGTCTTCGGACTCGTGGGCGTCATCGGGCTCGGTCCTACTGGCCGTCGCTTCCCAGGAGCCGGCTTGCTCCCAGTGCTTCGTGACGGCGGTCGTTCCCACTCACCGCTGCGGGGCAGTCCCGGACTCGCACCGGGTTCCCTCTTGCCTCTCCCGCCCCGTCGCCGGGATGGGAGAACCAGCTGCGGGGACCACTATATGCGGGAATTACATCAATGCAACTTCCTAGATGTTGTGCTTCGACGTGTCGTCGGCAACATGGTCGGCACGCGCCTACGGACACCGTGCTAGCCTCGGCGCCGAGTCGAACGCATCCCGATGGATGCCAGGGAACCCGGTGTGATTCCGGGACTGGCGCGCAGCGGTGAGGGTGACGACGACGCTAAGCAGCCACTGGGGCCGCGTCCCTGGGAAGGCAGCGTCGCCGGTTGAACCCGAGTCCGAAAACCTGTCGGCTCAGATGTACGTCACGGCCCTCGCGATCAGGGTCCAGAGGACTTGAGAGGCGGAGCGCCGTGGAGACGCTGGCCCGTGATGCCCGAGGTACCGCCGGCCGTGCTCGCACCGCCGGCGGAAGGCGACGGGTGCCGTTCGTGCCGCTGATCGCCGGCCTGCTGCTCGCCTCGGCGGCCAGTGTTGTGCTCTCCCTGGCCTTCGGCTCGGAGCGGATCCCCGTCGGCGAGGTCGTCACCGCGGTCGGCGACCGGATCCAGGGTGATGCCCCCGGCAGGTGGGACGTGATCGTGTGGGAGCTGCGCCTGCCGAGAGCCCTGATGGCGCTCGCCGTGGGGGCCGGACTGGCCGTGGCCGGGGCGGGTATGCAGACGCTGGTCCGCAACCCGCTCGCCGACCCGTTCCTGCTGGGCATCAGCTCCGGCGCCTCGGTGGGGGCGACCGCCGCGATCACCACCGGTGCGCTGGCCGGCCTCGGCACCTACGCGGTCTCCGGCGGTGCCCTGCTCGGGGCCGTCGGCTCGGCGATGCTGGTCTGGCTGGTGGCCACCGCGCAGGGTGGGCTGACGCCGATCCGGCTGGTGCTCTCGGGTGTGGTGCTCTCCTCGGGACTCTCCTCCATCGCCTCCTTCCTGGTCTTCATGAGCGACGATCCGCGCGCCGCCGACTCGGTGATGTTCTGGATGCTCGGCAGCGTCGGTGGCGCCAGCTGGGAGAAGCTGTGGCTGCCGGTGGCGCTCAGCCTTCTGCTGGGACTCGGGATGCTGGCTCTGCACCGCTGGCTGGACGCCCTGGCCGCCGGCCCGGAGACTGCTGCCGCGCTCGGTGTGAACGTGGCGGCGCTGCGTACGACTCTGTTCGTGGCTCTGGCCGTGCTCGTCGGGGTCCTGGTCGCGGTCAGCGGTGGGATCGGGTTCGTCGGCCTGATCGTGCCGCACGCGGCCCGGCTGCTCGTGGGCGCCCGGCACAGAGTGGTGCTGCCGGTCGCCGCCCTGGGCGGTGGGCTGTTCCTGCTCTGGGTCGACGTGCTCGCCCGGCTGGTGGCCCGCCCGCAGGAGATCCCGTTGGGGGTGGTCACCGGCGTGGTCGGCGCGCCGCTGTTCCTGCTGCTGCTCGGCCGCGGTCAGTACCGCTTCGGTAGCGAGCGATGAGCGGCGACCTGTCCCGGCCCGCGCTCCGGCTGAGCGGAGTCGCCGCCCGGCTGGGGGAGCGCGACGTGCTCCGCGACGTCGACCTGGACGTACCCGCCGGCACCCGCCTCGGGATCGTGGGCGTCAACGGGGTGGGGAAGTCGACCCTGCTGCGGATCCTGGCCGGCGTCCAGCGCCCGAGCGCCGGGACCGCCTACCTCGCCGACGACGCCGGCCGGCTCTCCGAGACGGTCCGGACCAGGTCGCGCGAGCGCGCCCGCCGGCTGGCGTACGTCCCTCAGGAGGAGGTCGCCTCCGCCGAGCTGCACGTCGGGGAGATGGTCGCGCTGGGCCGGGTGCCACGCACCCGGCCGTGGGCTCGAGGCGGACGCCAGGAACGCGAGATCGTGCGGGCGGCCCTCGACGCCGTCGGGTTGGCCGACCGCATCGACGATCCCTGCGACCGGCTCTCCGGGGGCGAGCGGCGCCGGGCGGTGATGGCTCGAGGTCTCGCTCAGGAGTGCCCGGTGATGCTCCTCGACGAACCCACCAACCAGCTCGACGTCGCCTGGCAGCTGCGCCTCCTGCAGACCGTCGCCGACCGGGTCGAGACCCTGGTGGCGACCATCCACGACCTCGATCTGGCGCTCCGCTCCTTCGACAGCCTCGCCGTCCTGGGCCGGCCGGCCGACAGCGATCCCGACACCGGCCCGGCGACCATCGTGGCCCACGGGCCGCCGGCCGAGGTGCTCGACACCATCCGCGTCGAGCACCACTTCGGCGTCGGCTCGGTCCAGGTGCCACATCCGCATCTGGACCAGCCACACCTGCTCATCCACCCTCGAAAGGACCGACCGGCATGACACAGCGTGCCCCCAGATCCGTACGCCGTCCCCACCTCGCCTGCGTCGCCGCGCTCGCGCTCGGCACGACGATCCTCACGGCCTGCGGAGCGGAGGGGACCGTCGCCGGTGACGCGGCGCGAAGCGCGATCACCGTCGAGAACTGCGGCGAGAAGCTGACCGTCGACGCGCCGGTCACCGAGCTGTACGCCTACGACGGCGGGATCATCTCGATCGCCCTGGCCGTCGGCGCCCGGGACGAGCTCGTCGCCGTCACCGGCCTGGCTCGAGACCAGCAGCTGCTCGAGCTGGCCTACCCCGACGACCGGGTCGACGAGCTCGAGATCGTGGGCGACGACCACCCGACGCTGGAGACCGTCCTGGCGCTCGACCCGCAGATGATGTTCGCGGGCTGGGGCTACGGGTTCAGCGAGTCGCGCAACCTGGTGCCGGAGATGGTGCAGGAGCGCGGCATCGAGACCTACCTGCTCAGCGAGACCTGCCGGCAGGAGGACGGGGCCCGCGGCACCATGGAGGCCTGGACGGCGCTGCGTACCGACCTGCTCAACATCGGCGAGCTGACCGGTCACAGCGCGACGGCGAAGGAGGTCGTCGCCGACATCGACGAGCGTCGCGCCGCCCTGGAGAGCGCTCCGAAGCCGGAGGAGGCGCCGACCGCGTTCCTCTTCGACTCCGGCACCGACGCGATCTTCACCTCCGGCTCCTTCGGCGGTCCGCAGGCCATCTTCGACGCCGCCGGGGTGACCAGCGCCACCGCTGACGTCGAGGACACCTGGACCGAGGTCGGCTGGGAGCGCTTCGCCGCCGCCCAGCCGGATGTCATCTACTTCGTCGACTACCCGGGGCAGTCCTACGAGGAGAAGGTCAAGGTGCTCAAGGCCAACCCGGCCTCTCGCGACCTGCCGGCGGTCAAGGAGAACAGGTTCGTGAACCTCCCCTACGCGATGTGGGTCTCGGGACCGCTCAACATCGACGCCGCCGAGTGGGTCCGGCGCTCGCTGGAGCACTTCGGTCTCGCTCCCGAGTCGGGGATCGAGCCGGAGCTGGACATCACCGAGCTGGCCGGTCTCACCGGCAACGAGTGGCTGAAGTAGCGAGCGGCGAGGCCCCCTAGGACAAGAAATGCCGGGCGGGGGTGCGGGGTGAGTCCTCGCCTCGCTACGATGCACCAACGGACATGAGGAAGCCGGTGGAAATCCGGCACAGTCGCGCTACTGTGACATCGCCTCGCGGCGGTGGAGTCAGACCCGAGTGTCCGTCCAACCCCAACGAACAGGGACGCAGGTATCCCTGAGGAGGACATATGTCGCAGCACGCTGTGGCACCGGTCGCCGGTGCTGATCTGCCCACCATCCCGTTTCGTGAGCTCGCCCCCTGGGCGCTCTTCTTCGGTCTGCTCGGCCTGCTGGTGCTCTTCTTCATCAGCGCCGACCAGGGCGCCGTCTCGATCCCGTCCGGCACCCTGATCCACGAGTGGGTCCACGACGGTCGCCATCTGCTCGGCTACCCCTGCCACTGATGAGCCCGCGTGCATTTCTCGTACGCGGCCTGCTAGCTGGTCTCCTCGCCGGCGTCGTCACCTTCTTGGTGGCGTACGCCGTCGGTGAGCCGCAGGTCGGTGCTGCCATCGCGCTGGAGGAGGCCGGCGGCGACGGGCACTCGCACTCGCATGCCGCCGAAGGCGCTGCGGGCGAGGAGGAGACCGCCGAGGTCTCCCGCGCCAACCAGAGCACCTGGGGGCTGCTGACCGGCACCCTGGCGGTCGGCATCGCGCTCGGCGGCATCGTCGGACTCGTCGCCGCGGCCACGCTGGGCCGTCTCGGACGGCTCACGCCCGGGCAGTCGACGGCGCTCGTCACCCTGATCGGGTTCGTCGCGGTCGCGCTGGTGCCGTTCCTCAAGTACCCGGCGACCCCGCCGGCCGTCGGCAGCGGCGACACCATCGGCGCACGCACCGCGGTCTACTTCGCCTTCCAGGCCCTCTCGGTCGTGGCGGCCGTGGTCGTGACCTACGCCGCGGTGCGGCTGCGCGGGCGCTTCGGCACCTACCTCGCCGTCGTCGGCGCGATCGCGGCCTACCTGGCCGTGATGATCGTCGCCGGCGAGCTGTTCCCGACCGTCAACGAGGTCGGCGACTTCCCCGCCGACACGTTGTGGTTCTTCCGTCGGGCATCCCTGATCACGCTCGCCACGATGTGGGGCGTGCTCGGAGTGGCGCTGGCCGGGCTGGTCATCAGGCTGTACGCGGCGGAGCGCGCCGTCGCGGAGCGAAAGGCCCTGGCCGCCAGCCTCTGACGGGCTAGCGGGGGAGGCGGTAGGCCTCCACCGGACGGCCGCCGTCCAGGTGATCACGCACGATCGCCCGGGCGGCGGCCGCTTCCACGTTGCCGTACCAGACGTCGTCGGGCTGCACGCTGAGCACCGGGGCCTGGTTGCACGGGAACTGGCAGCCGGTGTGGGTGATCAGCAGGTCGTCGTCGCCGAGACCGGCCTCCATCGCGCCCAGGATCACGGCCCTGGCGGTCTCCTCGGAGCCCTTGGCCGTGCAGCGCGGGCCGCGGCAGATCAGCACCTGGCGTACGTGGCCTGGGACCCGCTCCCACGCGGGCGAGGTGAGCCCGGGCTCGGTGCCGGTGACCGGCCGGGTCTCGGCCAGCGCCTCGGTGAGCTCGTCGCGGGTGGTCGCCAGCCGGGTCGCCACCTGGATCTCGGGGCGGTCACCGGGGCGCTCGCGCCACCAGTGTGCCGCGATCCGGCGCAGCCAGGAGTGGCCGGGGGCGAGCGGGCCGAGGCTGACCCCGGCCAGGGTGATCGTCTCCGCGCCGGCGTCGGCGATCCGGGTCAGCTCGGCGGAGAGCGACGGGCCGCCCATCTGCAGGAACGCGAGGCTCGCGTCGAGCTCGCCGGCCCAGTCGATCAGGTCCTGGCGGCGGTCGACGTCGGTCACCGACATCCCGACGACCACCCTCATCCGAGGCTCCGGACCCAGGCGACCGCCTCGGCGACGTCGTTGACCGTGCGTACGCCGACGGTGCCGGCCGGGCGGCGTACGACCACCACGGGTACGCCGAGCTCGGCCGCGGCGGCCATCTTCGGCCAGGTGAAGGTGCCGCCGGAGTCCTTGGTGACGAGCGCATCGGTCCCGTGCTCGCGCATGAGCGCGAGCTCGCCCTCGATCTGATAGGGGCCGCGGCTGGTCAGCAGCGTCCAGGACTCGGGCAGCTCCAGGTCGGGCCGGTCGACCACGCGGGCGAGGGCCTGGTGACCGGCGAGCGCCGGGACGAAGCGGGCGAGCTCCTGGCGTCCGACCGTGAGGAAGGGCCGCCGCCCGAGATCGGCGGCGAGGGCGGCGGCCTCGTCGTGGGTGTCGACGTAGGACCAGGACGGGTCCGCCGGCCAGCCCGGCCGCTCCAGGCGGAGCAGCGGGTGCCCGGTCTGGGCGCAGGCCGCCGCCGCGTTGGCCGAGATGCCACGTGCGAACGGATGCGTCGCATCGACGACCGCGTCGAAGTGGTCGAGAGCCCCCCTCAAGCCCTCGACCCCTCCGAACCCGCCGACCCGCACCGCCCCCACCGGCAGCCGCGGTCGCGCCACCCGGCCGGCCAACGAGGAGGTGACGTCCACCCCCTCCTCGACCAGCCGTGCCGCCAGGTCCCGAGCCTCCCCGGTCCCGCCGAGGATCAGCAGCCTCATCGCTCGGTCTCCGTGCCGCCCCCGCGGGCGAGGTCGAGCAGCGCGTCGACATCGAGGTGCTCCTCGACGAGGTCGCCGATCAGGTCCAGGCGGCGCTCACGGGCGGCCGGGAAGGAGACCGTCGACGGCTCGCGCCCCAGCGTCGTCTCCAGGAACGCGCCGCGGAGGGCGTCGCCCTCCAAGGAGCCGTGCCACATCGTCCCGAAGACCTGTCCGGACCGCGCGCCACCCAGGAACTCGGTGACGCCGTCGCCGCGGGTGATCCGGCCGTGGTGGATCTCGTAGCCGCTCGCCTCGACCCCGAGCGCCGACCCGGTGGGCAGGCGGAGGTTCTTGGCGGGCGCGAAGTCGGTGCGTATGTCCAACAGCCCCAGCCCCTCGACCTCGGCGACCGACCCCTCGACCCCGTCGGGGTCGGCGATCACTCCGCCGAGCATCTGGAAGCCACCGCAGATCCCGAGGAGCGGTCGGCCGCGGCGGACATGCTCGAGGATCGCCACATCGAGACCGCGCGAGCGGAGCCAGGCCAGGTCGCTGATCGTGGACCGGGTCCCGGGCAGGACCACCAGGTCGGCGTCGGCGACGTCGGCCGGGGAGGAGGCGAAGACGACGTCGAGGTCCGGCTCGAGCCCGAGCGCGTCGACGTCGGTGAAGTTGGAGATGCGGGGGAGGCGTACGACCGCGACCTTGTGGGTGGCCCCGCCCGCCGCGCGGCGCCCCTCCAGGTCGAGCGCGTCCTCGGAGTCGAGCCAGAGCGACGGCTCCCAGGGGAGCACGCCGAAGACCCGGCGCTCGGTGAGCGACTCCAGCGAGTCGAGCCCGGGCTTCAGCAGAGCCGCGTCGCCGCGGAACTTGTTGATCACGAAACCCCTGATCAGGGCCTGGTCCTCGGGCTCGAGAAGGGCCAGGGTGCCGTACATCGCCGCGAAGACCCCACCACGGTCGATGTCGCCCACGACCACGGTCGGCAGCCCGGCGTGCCGGGCCAGCCCCATGTTGACGTAGTCGCCGGCCCGCAGGTTGATCTCCGCCGGGCTGCCCGCGCCCTCGGCGACGATCACCTCGAACCGCGAGGCGAGATCGTCGTACGCGGCATGGGCCGCGGTCGCCAGGTGCCGGCGCCCGTGCTCCCAGTCGTGTGAGGACACCTCGCCGGCGGGATGTCCCATCAGCACCACGTGGCTGCGGCGGTCGGAGCCGGGCTTGAGCAGCACCGGGTTCATCGCCGGCTCCGGGGTGACCCGGGCCGCCAGCGCCTGGACCCACTGCGCCCGGCCGATCTCCGCCGTCGTCCCGTCGCTTCCTTCGGTGGTCGAGCTTGTCGAGACCACCATCGAGTTGTTGGACATGTTCTGCGCCTTGTAGGGCGCCACCTTCACGCCGCGGCGGGCGAACGCCCGGCACAGCCCGGTGGTCACGACCGACTTGCCCGCGTCCGAGGTGGTGCCGGCGACCAGCAGCCCGCTCATCGGCGGGGTGCTCGCAGCAGGTAGATGTCCATCACCCAGCCGGCCGACTCGCGCAACCGGGCCCGCGCCGCCTCGATCGTGGGAAGGACCTCGCCGACGGTGCCCGCGACCAGCTCCTCCTCACGCGTGCCGAGGTTGCCGCCCCACCAGATCCGCCAGTCCGCGAGCCCGGGGAGCTCGACGGCGCGGTTGAGCATCACCACGAGGTTGTCGTGGCCGGCCTCGATGGCCTCGAGCACTGCACGGCCGGTGGTGACGTAGAGCGGCCGCCCGACGTCGTGGAGCACCAGGCGGTGACGCGCGGCGAGCAGCTGCACCGAGGAGATCCCGGGGATGACGTCGACCTCGACGTCCAGCTGCTCGGCGATCTGGTCGACGACGCGGATCGTGGAGTCGTAGAAGGCCGGGTCGCCCCAGACCAGGAAGCCGACGTCACCGGGATGCTCGGCCAGCACGGCGAGGTAGCGCTCGACCCGGGCGCGGTGCCAGTCGGCGACCGCCGCCCGGTACTCCGCGTCGGTCCCGGTGAACTCCTCGCGCCGCTCGCGAGGTGCGTCGTCGACCTTGACCACCCGCGCGGGCGCGGACAGATGCCGGTCGAGCAGCTCCTCGCGGGCCCGCACCAGCGGGTCCGGCATGCCCTTCTTCACCGTGCCCGACTTGTCGGTGACCAGGAAGTAGTCGACCGACCGCATCGCGGCGACCGCCTCGAGGGTGACCTGGTCGGGGTCGCCGGGACCGACGCCGATGATCTTGATCCGACGCGTCACTCTTCCTCCAGGTCACCTTCGATGTCGAGATAGACCTCCTGCATCGCAGCGACCACCTCGGGGTCGGGCTCCTCCCAGAGCCCCCGCTCGGCCGCCTCGTGGAGCCGCTCGACGATGCCACGCAGCGCCCACGGGTTCGAGGATCGCATGAACTCCTGGTTGGTCTCGTCCAGGACGTACTCGCGGGCGAGCTTGTCGTACATCCAGTCCTGCACCACACCGGCGGTCGCGTCGAAGCCGAAGAGGTAGTCGACAGTGGCGGCCAGCTCGAAGGCGCCCTTGTAGCCGTGGCGCTGCATCGCCGAGATCCAGCGCGGGTTGACGACCCGGGCCCGGAAGACGCGGTTGGTCTCCTCCTGCAGCGTGCGGGTCTTGATCGCGTCGGGGGAGGTGGAGTCGCCGACGTACGCCTTCGGGTCGCTGCCCGTCAGCGCGCGGACGGTCGCCACCATCCCCCCGTGGTACTGGAAGTAGTCGTCGGAGTCGGCGATGTCGTGCTCGGCGGAGTCGACGTTCTTGGCGGCGACCTTGATCCGGCGGTAGTTGGCGCGCATGTCGTCGGCCGCCGGGGCGCCGTCGAGGTCGCGGCCGTAGGCGAAGCCGCCCCAGGCCGCGTACACGTCGGCGAGGTCCTGGTCGGAGCGCCAGTTGCCGGCCTCGATCACCTGCAGGATCCCGGCACCGTACGACCCGGGCTTGGAGCCGAAGATCCGGGACGTCGCGCGGCGCTGGTCGCCGTGCTCGGCGAGGTCCTCCAGGGTGTGCGCGCGGACGAAGTTGTCCTCGGCCGGCTCGTCGAGGTCGGCCACCAGCCGGACCGCGTCGTCGAGCATCGAGACGACGTGCGGGAACGCGTCGCGGAAGAACCCGGAGATGCGTACGGTCACGTCGATGCGCGGCCGGCCGAGCTCGGACAGCGGGATGACGTCGAGGTGGGTGATCCGGCGGGACGCCTCGTCCCACTCCGGCCTCACCCCGAGGAGCGCGAGCACCTCGGCGACGTCGTCGCCGGACGTACGCATCGCGCTCGTGCCCCAGACCGAGAGCCCGACGCTCGTCGGGTAGTCGCCGGTCTCGTCCAGGTAGCGCTGCAGCAGCGAGTCGGCCATCGCCTGCCCCGTCTGCCAGGCCAGCCGCGAGGGCACCGCGCGCGGGTCGACGGTGTAGAAGTTGCGCCCGGTCGGCAGTACGTTGACGAGCCCCCGCAGCGGCGAGCCCGACGGCCCCGCGGGGACGAAGCCGCCGTCCAGGGCGTGCACGACGGCGGACAGCTCATCGGTCGTCTTCGCCAGCCGCGGCACCACCTGCTCGGCCGCGAAGACGAGCACCTGCCGCACCGCCGGGTCGTCGTGGAGCGTCTCGGCGGCGGCCGGGTCCCAGCCGGCGGCGTCCATCCGCTGCACCAGGTCGCGCGCCTGGGTCTCGATCTCGTCGACGGCACGGGTGTCGGCACCCTCCTTGAGGCCGAGCGCCGCCCGCAGACCGGGCACGGCGCCGCCGACGCCGCCCCACACCTGCGCGGCGCGCAGGATCGAGAGGACCAGGTTGACCCGCGCCTCACCCTCGGGGGCGCCGCCGAGCACGTGCAGGCCGTCGCGGATCTGGGCGTCCTTGATCTCGCAGAGCCAGCCGTCGATGTGGAGCATGAAGTCGTCGAAGTCGTCGTCCTCGGGACGCTCCTCCATGCCGAGGTCGCGGTGGAGCTCGGCGGCCTTCATCAGCTGCCAGATCTCGCCGCGGATGGCCGGCAGCTTCGCCGGGTCCATGGACGAGATCCGGTCGTACTCCTCCATCAGCGACTCCAGCCGCGCGATGTCGCCGTAGGACTCCGCGCGGGCCATCGGCGGCACCAGGTGGTCGACGATCGTGGCGTGCGCGCGGCGCTTGGCCTGGGCGCCCTCGCCGGGGTCGTTGACCAGGAACGGGTAGATCAGCGGCATGTTGCCGATCGCGGCGTCCGGGCCGCAGGACGCCGAGAGCGCGGCGTTCTTGCCCGGCAGCCACTCCATCGAGCCGTGCTTGCCGAGGTGGACGACCGCGTCGGCCTTGAACCCGTTCTCCAGCCACCGGTAGGCGCCGATGTAGTGGTGCGACGGCGGCAGGTCGGGGTCGTGGTAGATCGCGACCGGGTTCTCGCCGAAGCCGCGCGGCGGCTGGATCAGGATGACGATGTTGCCGGCCTGGAGCGTGGCCAGCACGAGCTCGCCGTCGTCGTTGACGAACAGGTTCCCAGGCGTCGGACCCCAGGTCTCGACCATCTGCTCGCGCAGGTCGGCCGGGAGATCCTTGGTCCACTCGTCGTAGTCGGCCTTGGAGATGCGGACGTGGGCGTCGGTGAGCTGCGCGTTGGTCAGCCACTCCTCGTCCTGGCCGCCGGCGGCGATCAGCGCGTGGATCAGCGCGTCGCCGGCAGCCGTGTCGGAGCCCTCCTCGCCCGAGCCGGCGTCGAGGATGCGTACGACCTCGTTGTCCTGGCCGAGGTCGTAGCCCTCCTCGCGGAGGCGGCGGAGCATCCGGATCGCGGAGACCGGGGTGTCCAGGCCGACCGCGTTGCCGATGCGGGCGTGCTTGGTGGGGTAGGCGGAGAGCACCAGCGCGAGGCGCTTCTCGGCGTTGGGCTTGTGGCGGAGCCGGGCGTGGTTGACCGCGATCCGGGCCACCCGCGCGGCCCGCTCGGGGTCGGCGACGTAGTGGGGCAGACCCTGCTCGTCGAGCTCCTTGAACGAGAACGGGGCAGTGATGATCCGGCCGTCGAACTCCGGGATCGCGATCTGGTTGGCCGAGTCGAGCGGCGTCACGCCGTCGTCGGAGACCTCCCACTCCGCGCGCGAGCTGGTCAGGCAGAGGCCCTGGAGCACCGGGATGTCCAGCGCCGCCATCCGCTCCACGTCCCAGGCCTCGTCCTCGCCACCCGCGGAGGCGGACGCGGGCACCGAACCGCCGGCCGCGAGCACGGTCACGATGAGCGCGTCGAGGCCACCGAGCGCCTCGTAGAGGTCGTCGGGCGCGGAGCGCAGCGACCCCGCGAAGACGGGTACGCCGGTGGCCGCTCCGGTCGCGTCGATCGCGTCGGCCAGCGCGTGCGCGAACGCGGTGTTGCCGCTGGTCTCGTGGGCGCGGTAGTAGAGCACGCCGATGCGGGGAAGGGTGTCATCGGCCGGCGCGGGCCGCTCCGCGAACCCCCAGGCCGGCACCGTGGCCGGCGGCTCGAACCCGAACCCGGTCAGCAGGACCGTGTCGGAGAGGAACGCGTGCAGCTGGGCGAGGTTGGCCGGCCCGCCCTCGGCGAGGTAGCGGTGTGCCTCCGCGGCGACACCCATCGGGACGGTGGAGTGCTCCATCAGCTCGGCGCTCGGCTGCTGCTCGCCGCCGAGGACCACCACCGGGGTGCCGCGCTCCTTGACCGCGCTCAGGCCGTCCCACAGGTCGGTCGGGGAGCCGAGCAGCCGGAACACCACCAGGTCGGCGTCGGCGACGACGGCCTCGAGGTCGGTCGTCCGCGAGGGGTTCGCCCAGGCGTAGTCGGCGCCGCTGGCGCGGGCCGAGAGCAGGTCGGTGTCCGAGGTGGACAGAAGGGCGATGCGTACGCGTGCAGAGTCGGCCATGCCGGGGTCCTCCTAGGGGTTCTCGCCCCGTCGATCGGTCGGATCGCTCGCGGCCAGTGTCTGGCTGTGTCCGTGCCCGACAGCGGCACGGACGTCACAGTGGCGGAACCGCCCCGGACTCTCACCGGGTTCCTGCGCCACGAGCGTGCTCGCAGCCTACCCCGCGTGGTGTCGCAGCCAGGTCTCGCGGGTGATCTCGTACTCGACCTCACCGTCGGCATGTCCCAGGAGCGGCTCCTCGAAGTCCTGGTGGAAGGCGCGCACGAAGCTCATCCCGACCGACGTCATCGTCGCCCGGGAGGGCTCGTTGACGGCCATCGTCTGCGCGATCACCCGGTCGAAGCCGATGTCCTCGAAGGCGTGCCGGAGCAGCTCGAGCGACCCCTCCTTCGCGAACCCCTTGCGCCAGTGGCGCCTGGGGAGCCGGTAGCCGAGCTCGGCGGCGTCGGTGCGCGGTGGGGCGTCGGGCGGCTCGAGCATGTAGAGCCCGATCGCCTCACCCGCTGCGTACCCGATCCACTTGCCCTGCGTCTCCGTCTCCTTCGCCGCGCTGATCCACCGGTGCATCCGCTCCTCGGTCTCCGCCGGCGTGAGCGCGCGGGTGAACAGGAAGCGCAGCACCTCCGGATCCGAGTTGAGGTCGACCAGGAACGGCAGGTGCTCCTCGCTCAGCGGGACCAGCTCGAGGCGCTCGGTGTGCAGACGGGCTTGGGGCATGGGCGAGACGTTAGCCAGGACGTACGCCGGTGGCATCTGGTTTCCGCGTCCCGATCGGACGTCACTCGTTCAGGACGCGGTTGGCGACGGCGAACGCGGTGTTGGCGGCAGGCACGCCGACGTAGATCGAGGTCTGCAGGAGCACCTCGACGATCTCCTCGCGGGTCAGCCCGTTGGTGAGCGCGGCGCGGAGGTGGAACTCCAGCTCGTCGAAGTGGCGCCCCGCGACCAGGGCGGTGAGCACGCCGATCGAGCGGTCCCGGCGGGCCAGGCCGGGGCGGGTCCAGATCGTGCCCCAGGCGTAGCGGGTGATCAGGTCCTGGTAGTCCCGGGTGATGTCGGTGATCGCGGCGGTGGCCCGGTCGACGTGAGCGTCGCCGAGCACCTGACGGCGTACGTTCATCCCGGCCGCGTACGCCGGGTCGGCCGCGGTCACGTGGGCGGCGATCAGGCTGGAGACGGCGTGCGGTGCCTCGGCGGGGGCGAGGTGTCCGACGGCGTCGAGGGTGACGAGCCGCCCGTCGCGCACCCCGACCGCGATCTCGTCGAGCGAGGCCGGCGGGGTCGGGGCGTCGTCGACGCCCGCGATCGCCAGCACCGGCGCGGTGATCTCGGCGAGCCGCCCCCGGACGTCGTACGCCGCCAGCGCCTCGCACACCAGCGCATAGCTCTCCGCGTCGGCGTCGCGCAGCGAGTGGAGCAGGGCTCCGCCCCGCGCGGGCTGGCGCTCGAGGAAGCCGGGGGAGAACCAGCGCTGGGTGGAGCCGGCGATCTGGGAAGCGGTGCCGGCGGCGCGTACGGTCCTGGCGCGGTCGTTCCAGCCGTCGGGCTCGCCGATCTTGGCACCGGTGTTGGTGAGCACCGCGGCGCTCACCCTGGTGGGCGCGTCGAGCAGGAGCTGGAGGCCGACGGCGCCGCCGACCGAGTCGCCCGCATAGGCGAAGGTGCCGTGGCGCTCACCGCGGTCGGTGAGGACCCGGTCGACGCAGGCGAGCACTCCGGCGGCGAGGTCGGCCATCGAGAACCCGTCGGTCGTGGGGGTGCCGTGGCCGTGGCCGGGGAGCTCCCAGCCGATGACGTTGAACCTGTCCGGGAGCAGCTCGGCGGCGGCGGACCAGAGCGCGGTCACCGAGGTGCCCAGGGAGGGCCCGACGACCAGGATCGGCTTGCTGGGGTCTCCGGCCAGCTCGACGGGGGTGATCCTCGGGGTCATGACGGATCCTTCCAGATTTCGTGGGGCGTGGGGGCGGGCGTGGGATACCCGGTCGACCGGGTATCCCTGGACTTGACGGGCACTGAAACACCCACCAACCCCAAGAACTGCCCGTCCAGTACCCGCGGTACGTCCATCAGACGAGATGATCCCAGGTATCCCGGGCGCGGGAGATCGTGCTGTCGATGAGCGCGTCGGCGGCGCCGAGATAGTCGTCGAGACTGCTTGCGGCGTCGGTCCCGGCGAGTACGTCGCCCCCCACGAACCCGGTCAGCGACCGCTGCTCGGCCAGCAGGTCCGCCCCCGCGGCCTCGGCGGTGGCGCGCATCCTGGCGACGTCGACGCGGAGGCCGGCGAGCAGCTCGGTGGTCTGCGAGGCCGCGACGACGCTGCGCCGGGCCAGCGTGGCGAGGGTCTCCCACTCGGCGTGCCAGGCGCCGTCGGGCCGCTCGTCGACGTAGCTCGCCGCGGCGGCGTGGAGCGTCGCGGCCAGTGGGGGAGCGGCCAGGGCGTGGCGGCGTATGAGCACCGAGAGCACCGGGTTGGACTTGTGCGGCATCGTCGAGGAGCCGCCGCGTCCCTCGCCGGCCGGCTCGGCGAGCTCGCCGATCTCGGGGCGGGTGAGCAGGGTGATGTCGGTGGCGATCCGGCCCCAGATGTCGGCCGCGGCGACCAGGGCGTCCGCGGCCGCGGTCAGCGGGGCTCGGGTGGTGTGCCACGGGGTCCGCGGGGCCAGCTCGAGGGTGGCCGCCGTGGTCGCGGCAGCCGTCCGCGCGGCGCCGACCGGGTCGGTGACACCGCGGAGCCGGGCCAGCCCGACGACGGCCGCCAGAGTGCCGGCCGCACCGCCGATCTGAGCGGGCAGCGAGATTCGCGCACGACGCAGTGCTTCGGCGGCGTCGGTCAGCCCGGAGAGCCAGGTCGACGCCTTGAGACCGAAGGTGATCGGCACCGCGTGCTGGCTCAGGGTGCGACCGGACATCACGGTGGCGCGGTGGTCGCGGGCGAGGCCGATCAGCGACCCGGCCTGTGCTGCCAGCTCCTCCTCGACCCGGTCGAGCACATCGCGCAGGCAGAGCACGAGGGCGGTGTCGACGACGTCCTGGCTGGTCAGACCCTTGTGGAGCCATCGCGCGGGCTCGCCGTCGAGGCGGCCGCGGAGGAGCTTCACCAGGCCGATGACCGGGTTGCCGCCGGCCTCGGAGCCTTCGGCAAGCCCGGGAACGTCGTCGTCGGAGACCAGGCCGGCCAGCGGCGTACCTGCTTCCTCCGGGGCGATCCCGGAGGAGACGGTGGCGGCCAGCCAGGCCTCCTCGACCCGAACCATCGCGGCGAGATAGGCCGCTTCGGAGAAGAGATCCCCGGCGCGCTCCTCGCCTGGCCACAGCAGCGACATGCGACTCCTCAGCCGTAGTTGAGAAAGGTGGTCTCGCGGTCGCCCTGGAGGTGGATGTCGAACCGCAACCCGGTTGCGTCCGCAGTGGCCACCAGCGTCGCACGCTCGGCGTCGGAGAGCGACACCAGCAGGGGGTCGCCGGCGTTGGCAGGGTGCTCGGGCAGGTAGATCCGGGTCTGCAGCTTGTCGAGCAGACCGCGGGCGAAGACGGTGAGGGCGAAGAACGGTGCCCTGCCCTTCGCGGAGGCACCCGGAAGCACCGTCGAGAAGGTGTAGTGACCGTTCAGGTCGGTGTCGGCACGGCCCCAGCCGGTGAAGGTCCAGCCGTCGCGGTGCAGCGACCCCTCCGCCTGCGGGACGTTGCCCTCGGCGTCGGTCTGCCAGATCTCGAGGAGAGCGTCGGGGATCGGGTTGCCGGCACCGTCGTAGACCCAGCCGTGCAGCCGGATCGAGCCCGGGCTGCCCGGCGGGACCAGGTCGGCGTCGCCCTCGTAGGGCAGCGCGTAGCCGAAGAACGGGCCGATGGTCTGGCCGGGCGTCGGGATGGTGCTCACAGGTCGCCCTCCTCGGGCTCGGTCCAGGTGCGGCTCGGGCCGGTCAGGACGATGTCCCAGCTGTAGCCCATCGAGTATTCGGGGGTGGAGAGGTCGTGGTCGTACTTCGCCACCAGGGCGTCGCGGTCCTTCTGCGAGGTGATCGACTGGTAGATCGGGTCGAGCGCGAAGAGCGGGTCGCTGGGGAAGTACATCTGCGTGATCAGCCGCTGCGTGAATGCCCGGCCGAAGAGCGAGAAGTGGATGTGTGCCGGCCGCCACGCGTTGATGTGGTTGCCCCACGGGTAGGGGCCGGGCTTGATCGTCTGGAAGCGGTAGCGACCCTCCGCGTCGGTGATGCAGCGCCCGACGCCGGTGAAGTTGGGGTCGAGCGGCGCCGGGTGCTGCTCGTGCTTGTGGATGTAGCGGCCGGCGGAGTTGGCCTGCCAGATCTCGACGAGCTGGTTCCGCACCGGACGGCCCTCGCCGTCGAGGACCCGGCCGCTGACCGTGATCCGCTCGCCGATCGGCTCGTTGCTGCCGGCGATGGTCAGGTCGGCCTCGAGCGGGTCGACGTCGGAGTGGCCGAAGCAGGGGGCCCAGAGCTCGATCGTCTCGGGGTCGGCGTGGCGCGGGTCCTTGGTGGGGTGGCGCAGGATGCTGGACCGGTAGGGCGGGTAGTCCAGCAGAGGCTGACGTACGTCGCGGCCCGCGGAGTCCGCCTCGATCTCAGCGATCTCGGCCGAGAGGTCCGCCTGGGTCTCGACGGGTGGTTTCTTGGTGGGCGCTGTCACGCTCCGAACGCTAGGGGCGGGAGGCGTACGATGAAAGCGTGGACTTCCGCTGAGCGAAAGCCGGATGGATAGAGGTGGGTCGTATGGCAGGTGGCAGCGGAGGCCGCACGGTCGCCTCGCGCGTCCTCGGCCTCATCGGAGCCTTCGACGCGACGCACCGTCGGCTCACGCTCAGCGAGCTGGCGGCCCGCGCGGAGATCTCCCTCCCGACAGCTCACCGCCTGGTCGCCGAGCTGGTCGAGTGGGGCGCCCTGGTGCGGGACGAGGACGGGACCTACGCCGTCGGCCGCCGGCTCTGGGACGCCGGTCTGCTCGCCCCCGTCGCCACCGACCTGCGCTCGGTCGCGGGCCCGTTCCTCCACGACCTCTACGGCGCGACCCTCGAGACGGTCCACCTCGCGGTCCGCGAGGACGACCACGTGCTCTACCTGGAGACGCTGCGCGGCACCCGCAACGTACCCATCGTCTCCTCGGTCGGCTCCCGGCTGCCCATGTACTCCACCGGCGTCGGCAAGGTGCTCTTGGCTCATGCGCCCGAGGACGTACGCAACCAGGTGCTCTCCGGCCCGCTGCGGCCGTTCACCCGCCACACCATCACCACGCCCGGCCTGCTGCGCCGCCAGCTCGACCGGGTGCGCGCCGAGGGCTACGCGACCACCGCCGAGGAGATGACCCTGGGCGCCTGCTCGGTCGCGGTCCCGATCACCACCTCGTCCGGAGTCGTGGGCTCCCTCGGCATCGTCGTCTCCGACCTGCGCCGCAACCGCCCCCGCCTCGTCTCCGCCCTGAAGGTCGCCGCCCAGGGCGTCTCGCGCGGACTCGGATGAAGCCGCTGAGCGGGGTGGGGTACCTTGCGCTGGTGACGATCCAGACCCCGAACGAAGACGTACGCCGCGCCGCCGCCGAGCGCCTGGGAGCCCTCGCGACGCCGCCAGGTGCCCTGGGTCGCCTGGGAGAGCTGGCGGTCTGGGTGGCGGCGTGCCAGGGAGAGGTGCCGCCGCGGCCGGTCGACAACGTACGCCTGGTGATCTTCGCCGGTGACCACGGCGTCGCCCAGCACGGGGTGTCCGCGTTCCCGCCGGCGATCACCGGCGCGATGGTGCGTACGTTCCTGGGTGGCTGGGCCGGGGTCAGCGCGCTGGCCAAGGCCCACGGTGTCCAGGTCCGGGTGCTCGACCTCGGTGTCGACGAGGAGTTCGAGGACCTCGACGCGACGATCCGAGAGACGCTGACCGCGCACAAGGTCCGGCGGGGGAGCGGCGCGATCCACCTCGAGGACGCGCTGACCGCCGAGCAGACCCGAGCCGCGCTGGAGGCCGGTGCCCTGGTGGCCCGCGAGGAGATCGCGGCCGGGGCGCAGCTGCTGATCAGCGGCGACATGGGCATCGGCAACACGACGCCCGCCGCCGCGATGGTGGCCGCCGGGCTCGGCCTGCCCGCGAGCGAGGTCACCGGTCGGGGCACCGGCATCGACGACGACGCGCTGCGCATCAAGACCGAGGTCATCGACGCGGCCCTCACGCGAGCCGGCGCACGCGCCGACGACCCGATCGAGACCCTGGCCGCGCTCGGCAGCGCCGACCTCGCCGCGACCACGGGCTACCTCCTCGAGGCTGCCCGTACCGGCACCCCGGTCCTGCTCGACGGCCTGATGAGCGTCGCCTGCGGCCTGACCGCTGACCGGATCGAGCCGGGCGCCGCGGCCTGGTTCGCCGCCGGCCACCGCTCCACCGAGCCCGCCCAGTCGATGGCCCTGGAGAAGCTCGGCCTGGTGCCGCTGCTCGACCTCGACCTGCGGCTCGGCGAGGGTTCCGGTGCGGTCGCCGCGGTCCCGGTCGTACGCAGCGCCGTCGCCCTGCTGCGCGACGTCGCCCTCCTCTCCGAGCTCGCCCCGGGAGACCCTGCCTGATGCTCGTGCGGGACGCCTGGCGTCTCGCGGTCGGCACCCTGACCGCGATGCCCGTGCCCCCTCCCGAGCTCGTCGACCGCCGCCGCGCCGCGGTGGCGATGGCGGTCGCGCCTCTGGCCGCGCTGCCGCTCGCGCTGGGCGCTGGCGCTATCGCACTCCTGGGACAGTTCGCCGGGCTACCGCACCTGGTCACCGCCCTGCTCGCGATCGGCGCGGTGGTCGCCGGCAACCGCGCCCTCCATCTCGACGGCCTCGCCGACACCGTCGACGGCATGGCCGCCTCCTACGACCGCGAGCGCTCCCTGGAGGTCATGAAGACCGGCACCTCCGGCCCTGCCGGTGTCACCGCGATCGTCCTCGTCCTCGGTCTCCAGGTGGCGGCGCTCGGCTCGTTGCTGGACGGCGCGGCCATCTCCTCGGCGGTGCTCGCCGCGGTCGCCGTCTGCGCCTCGCGCGCGGCCCTGGCGCTGTGCTGCACCCGCGGCATCAGGCCGGCCCGCGAGGACGGGCTGGGGCGTACGTTCACCCAGACCCTGCCGCCCGTCGCAACCGTCCTCGTCTGGACGGTCGTCGCCGCCGCGCTCGCCGGCGTCGGCGCCTGGGCCGGCCTGCCGTGGTGGCGCGGAGCCCTCGCGGCCGCCGCCGCGGGAGTCGTCGTGGGTGCCATCGTCCTTCGGGCGGTCAAGCGGTTCGGGGGTGTGACCGGTGACGTCTTCGGCGCCGCCGTCGAGGCCGCGCTGGCGACGATCCTGGTCATCCTGAGCGCCGGCTAGAGCTTCAGCACCCGCCCGGCGACGACGAGGTGCACCTCGTCGCAGGCTTCGGCCAGTCGCTGGTTGACCAGCCCGAGGAGGTCGCGGAAGAGCCGTCCCGAGCGATGGGCGGGCACGACCCCGAGGCCGACCTCGTTGGTCACCAGCACCACGTCGCCGCTCTGCCTGCCGAGGACATCGACGGCGTCGTCGACCATTGCCGAGACGGCCGCGGCCGCCTCCTCGGAGTTGGCCTCCCACAGCGCACGGGAGTCCATGATCGCGGTGAGCCAGGTGCCCAGGCAGTCGACCATCACCGCCTCACCCGCGGCCAGCCCCTCGGCCAGCGCCCCGGCGAGATCCCGCGACTCGACCGTACGCCACCGCTCCGGCCTCCGAGCCCGATGCGAGGCCAGCCGCGCCGCCCAGTCGGGATCCGGCTCCTCCTCGAGCGTCGGCCCGGGCGCGACGTACGCCACCGACGGTGCGGCCGCGAGCAGCGACTCGGCATGCCGCGACTTCCCCGAGCGCACTCCACCCGTCACCAGAATCCTCACCGGGCCAGTCTCCCAGTCATCGCATAGCCTGCGCCCATGACCCCAGAGCGGATCGCGCTGATCTCGGACGTACACGGCAACCTGACCGCGCTCGAAGCCGTCCTCGCAGACATCGAAGCAAGAGGAATCACCCGGATCTTCAACCTCGGCGACTACGTCGGCAAGGGCCCGCGAGGACGCGAGGTGGCCGAGCTCTGCCGGGAGCGGTGCGAGGTCAACATCCTCGGCAACTGGGAAGACTTCCTGCTCACGCCCGAGCCCGACTTCGGCCGCGAGTCGGTCGGGTTGATGTGGTGGCGGCTGCAGGCCTGGGAGCAGGCCGAGTGGCTGCGTACGCTCCCGTTCAGCCACGACTTCTGGATCAGCGGCCGGCGGGTCAGGCTCTTCCACGCCTCCGAGGAGACCGTCCACCGCCGGGTCAGGTTCGACCACGGCGAGAAGGAGTTCCTGGGCCTGTTCCAGAACACCGAGGCGACCGGCCTCGACGGTCCGGAGCCTGACATCGTCGGTTACGCCGACACCCATGACCCCTACTACGAGACCGACCGCAACCGGCGCACCGTCTTCAACACCGGCAGCGTCGGCAACTGCATGAGCGACCCGACCCCGGTCTACGTCATCCTCGAGGGCGTCATGGACAGCGAGCAGGAGGCCCCGTTCGGCATCCAGTGGGTCCGGGTCCCCTACGACGCGGAGGCCGAGATCGCGTACGCGGCCGAGGTCGGCATGCCTGAGCTCGAGGAGTACACCTACGAGCTGCGGACGGGCTTCTACCGGGGCAACCTCAGGGACGGCGAGCAGCCGACCTACCACCGGAGGCGGTAGATCGGCTCTTCGTCGCTCCCGAGGCGATCAACTGATCTTGCGCCGGTAGGCAGCCATGGCGAAGGCGTACGACACGACCAGGATGCCCACGCACCAAGCCAGTGCCACCCAGATGTCGTCGCCGACCGGCTGCTCGGCGAAGAGTGCCTGGATGGTGTTGACGATCGAGGTCACCGGCTGGTTCTCGGCGAAGGCGCGGACCGGACCCGGCATCGTCTCCGTCGGCGCGAACGCCGAGCTGATGAACGGCAGGAAGATCAGCGGGTAGGAGAACCCGGTGGCTCCCTCCATGGTCTGCGCGGCCAGTCCGGGGATGACCGCGAGCCAGGTCAGTGCCAGGGTGAGCAGCGCCAGGATCCCGGCGACCGCGAGCCAGGCGCCGAGGTCGGCCGAGGTGCGGAAGCCCATCAGGAACGCGACGCCCAGGATGATCACCAGGGTGAGCATGTTGGCCACCATCGAGGTGCCGACGTGTGCCCAGAGCACCGCCGACCGGGCGATCGGCATCGACTGGAACCGCTCGAAGATCCCGCTCTTCATATCGGTGAAGAGCCGAAGCGCGGTGTAGGCGATGCCCGAGGCGATCGCCATGACCATGATCCCGGGGAGGACGTAGTTGACGTAGTTGTCGGTGCCCGTGCGGATCGCGCCGCCCAGGACGTAGACGAAGAGCAGCATCATCGCGATCGGGGTGAGCGCGGTGGTGATGATCGTGTCCGGGCTGCGGGTGATGTGCCGCAGCGAGCGAGCCAGCAGGGTGCCGGCGTCGGCAAAGGTGTGCTTGTTCATGACGGGTCTCCTTGCTTGGTGGAGCCGGTGAGCGAAAGAAAGATCTCTTCCAGCGACGGCTGCTTCTCGACGTACTCGACCTTCGCCGGCGGCAGCATCGCCTTGAGCTCGGCGAGGGTCCCGTTGGCGATGATCGTCCCGCCGTGGAGGATGGCGATCCGGTCGGCGAGCTGCTCGGCCTCCTCGAGGTACTGCGTGGTGAGCAGCACGGTCGTGCCCTGCTCGGTCAGCTCCTTGACGACCTTCCACACCTCCAGCCGCGCCTCCGGGTCAAGCCCGGTCGTCGGCTCGTCGAGGAAGATCACCGACGGCGAGCCGATCAGCGACATCGCGATGTCCAGCCGCCGCCGCATGCCGCCGGAGTACGTCGCGACCTTCCGCGCGCCCGCCTCGACCAGGTCGAATCGCTCGAGCAGCCCGTCGGCGATGTCGCCGGGGGAGGGGAGGTGGCGCAGCTTCGCGACCAGGATCAGGTTCTCCCGGCCGGTCAGGATCTCGTCGACCGCCGCGAACTGCCCGGTCAAGGAGATCGCCTCGCGCACCCGCTGCGCCTCCTCGACGACCGAGGCACCCTCGACCAGCGCCGCGCCGGCATCGGGTTTGAGGAGCGTCGAGAGGATGCGTACGGCCGTGGTCTTGCCGGCTCCGTTCGACCCGAGCAGCGCGAAGATCGAACCCCGCGCCACCTCGAGGTCCACACCCCGTAGCACCTGGTTGTCCTTGTAGGACTTCTCCAAACCGCGTACGGAGATGGCTGCTGTCGCGCTCATGACTCGTCCTCCTTGTTGATGGCCTCGATGGCGTCGGTGAGCCGGGCGCGCTCCTTCTTGATCCAGGCGCCCTCGGCGTAGTTGCTCGCGAACTCCTCGGCGAACTCGACGGGGTTGTCGCCGACGATCGCGCTGACCGGAGTGCCGTCGGCGGCGCCCTGCTCGAAGAGGTCGAGGAGGTCCTCGGCCATCGCCGTCAGGATCGTGCCGTCGGAGATGCCGGCGGCGTACATCAGGTAGCGCTCGACCGCGTCGTGTGCCTTGCGGTGGCTCTCGGGGAGCTGCTGCTTGCGGGTTTTGAGCTGCCGCCAGCGCTTCTTGAGCTCGAGCTCGCCGACGACGGTCTCGAACATCGATCGGATGGACATGCCTTACTTTCCTTCCGTACGGAGGCTCTCCAGCCGTTCGGCCAGGAACCCCCAGGTGGTCCAGAACTCTTCGAGGTACTTCTCGCCGTCTGCGTTGAGCGAGTAGACCTTCCGCGGCGGCCCCTTCTCGGACGGCCGCTTCTCGACGTCCACCAGCCCGTTCTTCTCGATCCGGACCAGCAGCGCGTAGACCGTGCCCTCGGCGATCTCGGTGAACCCCTGGCTCCGCAGCCAGGTCGTGATCTCGTATCCGTACGCCGGGTTGCCGGTCAGGAACGCCAGCACGATCCCCTCCAGCGTCCCCTTGAGCATCTCGGTCATCTGCTTGCCCATCGGGCACCTCCTTCCACTACTCAGTGATGCTGACTACCGGTACATAGTAGCGCTGAGTAGTGACGAGAGGTCAAGTCCTTACCGCAGGCGGAAATGCCAGCGGCGCTGGTGCGACGGGATCAGCCGTCGTGCCAGCGCCGCTGGTGGTGTCGTTCTTGTTGTCGTTCCTCTTGCCCGGTGTCCTCGTCGTAGCCACGGTGGATCCGTTGGCGCATGTCTCCGGGAATCGGAGACTACGACTCAGCCGGGTCCTTGATAGAGCACCCGGCTGCTGTCGCGACCGCCTCGATCAGCGCGCGCCGCTGCTTCTCGGTTGCGTCCTCGCGGCCGAAGGAGCCGCCGGCGGTGGGTATCGATGACTCTGATGGTGCCGTGCAGGCCCACCGCCAATTGGAGTGGTCGTCACCAGTGAAACTCGTCGTAGCGACCCCGCCCTGCACGTCGAACTTCTCCGCAGAAGCGTTGATAGCCTCGATCAGGTCGTCCGCGTCCACACTGTTGGTCAGCGAGAACGTGAACGTCATCGATGGAGCATCCTCCGTCGTCCGTACGTCGCACTCCATCTTCGTGATTCCTCCGTTCCCGCTATTCAGCGGGAGGTCGCCCCCGCGAGGTGCGGGTGAGCTGTCGGCGGTCGATCGGGTGACTACCTCATTTGCGGAGAACCTGTTCGTCCCCATGACGCCTTCGACCGCATCTACTGCGACCCCGCAGACCGACTCCTTCGAGTAGACCGGCGGCTCATCGTCGCTACCGCATCCCGACAGAACCGGCGCCGCTCCAATGAGTACCAGCGTGGCCGCCGCGCGAATCATCCTCAACCGTGGTCCTCCAGCTTCTTCCGGTTCTGGTAGTTGGCGCCTTCGTTGTCCATCGTGCGCTCGACAGCGGAAGCGATCCCGCTCTCGTCCGGCGGCTGCCTGAGCACCGCTTCCATCTCTGTGGGCGTCAGGACTCGGGCGGCCTAAGTGCTCTGTAGAACTGCTCGGACACATCGCTCCACCGCCGGGCGTGCCGGTCTGCGTGCGCCATAGCGCAGAGCCTCTGGGGCTGGCTGTGAGGGGCATCAGCCGCCCGGGCATCCCTGGGCGCGTGCGATCGATCCCACCAGTTCGTTGACGCTGTCGACATCCGCGCCGCTCGCGCTGCCCGTCACGTAGGCCACGGGAACACCACTTGTCGACCACGACCCGCATGTCCACCACCCGTCAAAGCGACCATCGCCCGTCGCGTCGACGTCAACTCCAATCGGGCCAGCCGTGCTCGCCTGCTGGTGTTTGGACTCCGAGATCTCCCTGATGGTCGACTCCCAAACGTCTTTGGAGCGAAACCGCAGGGTGACGTCGACGGCGAGGTTCTCACCCTCGGTATAGACCTCACACCTCAGTGCGCCGCCCGCAGTTGGTTCTAGCGGGAGCCTCGCATCGCCTCTTTCTGTAACCGTAAACCTTGACGTTCCGGCGACATCCTCAAAGAGGTGCGCAGGAAGGCCACACGCTGATTTACGGCTGAACGGCTCGATCTCATCGGTGCCACATGACGTGACCCCGCATGTGGCAACAAGAAGAAGGCACAAACTGAGGTACTTCATTCGCTTCGGACTCCTGCCGCGACCTGATAGTTGTCCCAGGAGGTCTTCACCGTGTTCGTGACGGCAGCATTGATTCCTGGATCGTGCTGATGGTTCGACAGGACCGTTGCCATCTGCTCGGGGGTTAGCTTTCCCGGTGGGATCGGGACTCCGGCAGGGTCCGTTGGCCACCCCTCCGTCTTGAAACGGGACACGCCATCGGCGCCAGTTCGCACCTCAGGGTCAGCGTGTCCCGCCGGAGGCACGTCACTCTCGGCACGGGCGATGGCGTACAGGGCTTGAAGTTCCGTTGCCCGCCTCGCCGACTCGTAGTTGTTGTTGCCCTCGATCGCAGCCGACTTCGATGGGTCCCCTACGTAACCGTCAATCACCTGTTCCTTGATGCCGTCGAGCAGGTAACCGCCCGCGAGGCCACCGACCGGACCTAGTTTGTCAACGGGAATGAGGTCCAAGGGAAGAGTGAAGAGTTCGGCGGTCTTGCGACGAGCTTCTTCGTCACCTTCAGAACCCTCCAGCATGCCTTCGGCTAGCTGGTCCTCGAGGTAGCCGCGCAACCCCGCAGCGCTTCCGATCTTGTCGATAAGGGGATCTCCAGGCGTGTCTGGATGAAACTCTCCAGCACCTGCAACTCGTCCGTCCAGCGACGCCAGTGCGCCCTGGTCAAACATCAGTTGGGTCAGCTTTCCACTCTGCGTTCCGATGATGCTCGTCGCAGTCTCGTTGTTTCCGACATCTTTAAGGACGGAACTCAGGTCATCCTTGTTGAAGTTCGCGTGGAACGGAGGGATCTCCTGCCCTTCGGGCAGGGGATAGGCGCCATTGTCGATGGCGGCGTAAGTATCTGCGATGTAGGTTCCGATGATCCCCCCGAGCTCCTCGTCGTAAGCCTCATCGAGGTCTTCTGATGCTGCATAGTCGATCGTCCACGATGCAATCTCCGCCGCCTTCTTGCCCGTTTCGCCGGGCTCCATCGCGGCGTCGACCGTGGCTGCGCGCACGACGCTGTCCATGTCGTCGGCCATGTGACTCGCTGTGAGGCGGTCGTGCATGAGGTACTTCGCCATGTTCTCGTCGCCCATGACCGCCTGAGCAGAGCCGATGCCGTTGTCGGCGACCTTGACGAACTGACGCAGGGGGTCGCCGTTCTCGTCCATGAACGACTCTCCGCCGAAAGAGAGGCCATAGTTGATCTGCGAGTACCGAAGTGGGTCGCCGTTCTCGGTCTCCAGGAGCTGGGTGCCGAGCTTGTGGGTGAAGTCGGCGCCGAGTTCGACGTTACGTCCTTCGGCGGCGTGGAGAAGGATGGCGGCAGCTGTTGAATCCTGACCGATTTTCTCGGCGTAGTCCGCGTTGTCGATCCAGCCGCCACGGGAGGCGGACCCGAGCAGAGCGGCGAGATTGCCCGCTCCCTCTCGCTGGAGCTTCTGCAGCGCCATGGTCTCGTCGCCGATCGAGACCGGCGGGTTCTCGTAGTCGGGGTAGGTGATCTGGGTCCGGGTCCAACCAGTCATCTGATGGATAACGTTATTGACACCCTGCGGGCCCAGCCGATCGATGACGGCCTCGCCGAAGTCGCGGTCGTCGGAGTGCTTGCCGAGGATGCTGAACCACTTCTCGGCCTCCTTACGCTCCGCGACGCTGTCGATATCGTCGAGATCCTCGAGCTTCTTGGCGGTGTAGTCACCGATCTGGGCCTGCACCTCGGGCGGGAGCACTTCCCAGCTGTCGTCCATGAGCTCGGGGTTATCGAGAAGTTTCTTGGTGAGCTCATCGTCCGAGAGTCCGCGGAGCTCGTCGGGCAGCGTCGCTTGCTCGATTGTCCCGGTGCCACCGTCGTACGCATTGCTCGTCGCGCGGTTGAGGACGTTGACCAGGTCGTTCTCTGCTCTCTCCGCGTCCGTGAGGGCGTCCTGGATCGTCTGGGCAAGCTCCTTCATGGTGGCTTCGTCACCGTCTTTGGTCTCGGCATCTCCTGCCGTGATCGTCACAGGACTGCCCGTGCTGACCTTCCAGCCCTTCTCTGTTGCGCTCTGGTAGGCCCCATGTGCGGAGCTCTTCGCCTTCTTGATCACGGCGCTGGCCTCGTCGAGGCTCATGATGACCTGTCCGAGCGGCGAGGCGATGTCGTTCAGGCTCTCGACCAAGGCCCGGTGGCGGTTCTCGGCACGGGTGGCGGCCTCACCGACCCAGGTATCAGGGACCTTGCCAGCATCCATTTCATCCTGCTGGTCCAAGAGTTTCTTGCGCGCGGTGTTGAGGTCATCAGCCGCAGCGTCGAGCTCTTCGGGCTTCCACATCTGCAACTGGTCATACGTGACGGCCATCAGTCTCTCCCGATCATCGCTTCGCGGTAACGCGCCTGCTGCGCCGTGATGGTGTCGGCCTCGACGATGGCGTCTGCGTCGGCGACGGTGGTCGTCTTGTGGTCGCGGGCGTCCTTGACCCACTTGTCCTTGTCGCTCTTCCACTCGGCCTTGAGGCCGTTCGCGGCGCCGACGACGGTGCTTCCCGGCAGTGCGGAGGCGACCTTGCCCATGGGGCCTTCGAGATCGAGACCGGCGACGGCGTCGGCCGCGGTCCCGATGGAGTTGGCCGCGGTCTTCACCTGCGGCACCACGATTTCGACGTTCACGAAAGGATCCCCCAAGACATTCGGAGCGATTGGTAACTCTCTCCTACCCCAAATCCTGGGTTTCAAACACAAATCGTCGAAAAATCTTGTAAGCACTCGGTTGGGCGCCTGCCCTGCGCGTCCGCTCGCATCTCGCCAGCAGCATCGGCCGTCTGAGATAACGTGTCGCGTCGTACGGAGGTGCCCGTCGATCTCGGGGGCGAACTCGATCCGGCGTGAGAAAAGAAGGGGCGCGATGTCGCAGCCACACCAGGCGGCAGGAGCAGGGCCGGCATGGACGGCGACGACCACGCCGCCGTCTCGAGGCAGTTCACGAAGTGGCGGCTGGCTCGGGCTGACGGCCCTGGGGCTCGCGGCTGGGATGCTGGGGATCGTCGCGCTGGTGCGGGTGATCGTCGGTATCCCGAAGGTCAGCCAGAGCTACTACAACGCCCTCTACAACATGGAGGATCGCCAGATTGTCTGGCTCATCCTGGGCCTGCTGATGATCGCCTCGATCGTCCCGATCGCGGTGGCGGTCGTCCTCGGCCACCTCGGCGTCAGCCGGGCGAAGGCAACCGGCACGAGCGCCGCGGTCTCCGCGATCGCGCTCGGGGTCGGCTACACGTTGGTCGTCTTCTGGGTCGTACGCCTCGTCAACGCGATCACGAACGCTGCCGAGTTCAACGGCGGGTTCCGGATGTTCATCGAGTACGTCGGGCTCTGGGCCTGACGTGGATGCTCACTCTCGGGAAGCGCGGCCGCCGACGCTGGTGATCGGGTCGGTGCTGGCGCTGCTGTATGCGGTCGGCTCGCTGATCATCTGTCTGTGGATCCTCAGCCTCGTGTTCGAGGACGAGGGCACCCGGCTGAGCAGCGGTGAGCAGTCGGGACTGGTCGTCGCCTGCATGGGTGTCGCGGTCACCGTGTTCGGGATTTTCTGCATCATTCGCGGCCTTCAAAGGCAGATCTGGGCGCTGACCCTGGTGGTGATCGGGCTCGGCGTCGGTGTCTTCGTGGGCATCGGTGTCACGGTGATGGCGTTCAAGGCGGACGAGGACGGGCTGCTCAGCAGCGGCTGGTTCTGGCTCGCGATCACGTTGGTCATGATCGCCCCGGTCGTTCTACTGAGCATCGCGATCTCGAAGCTGCCGTCGCGGCACGAGTCCCCGACGACCGACTCGCGCTGACGGCGGCACCGTCAACGTACCTCTGCCCAGAATCTCTCCAGATCGGCATCGAGCTCGGCCGCGACCTGCATGGGCAGCGAGTGGGTGGTCTTCGGCCAGACCTTGACGGTCGCGCCAGGGATCAGTCGGGCCTTCTCGGCCGCATCCTCGCCGCCGGCCAGCGACTTGTCGCTCGCGATGGCGACGTACACCGGCATCCCGAGGGTCCGCAGCTGGTCGTCGGTCAGGCGTGAGGGGGTCGGCAGGCTGCCGGAGTCGAAGTGGGTCGTGCCGGCGGCGATCATCTTCGCCATCGGGTCGTCCGGGTCGACCTCGTCGTCCTCGACGCCGCCGATCCGGTTGAGCGCGTGATCGCGCCACGAGTCGGGCAGGAAGGGGAGCGCCGCGACGGCCGACCAGGCGATCGCCCACGCCGGAAGCATCCCGAACGTCATGATCGGCTCCAGCAGGGTGAGGCTGGCGAGTCGTTCGGGGTAGCGCACCGCGACGGCCGCCGCGAGCCCGCCGCCCTGGGAGTGGCCGACCAGATGGATCCGGTCGAGTCCGAGGCCGTCCAGCGCCTCCTCGACCCAGCGGGCGTTGTCGTCCATGCCGCGCAGCGGGAGGGTCTGCTCGGAGAGCCCGCTGTCGCCGATCGCGTCGAACGCGTAGACGGTGCGATGTTCGACGAAGTCGCGCAGGTTCTCTCCCCACATGGGTACGCCGCTGGCCCGGCCCGGCACCAGCACCACCGGGACGTCATCGACCGGGTCCGGGTTGATCCAGGCGTACGCGCGGACCGTGCCGAAGGTGGTCTCCACGTCGCGCGTCTCGGTCGGCTGAGGCAGAGCAGCGAAGGCCGCGTCGTACGCCTCGATGTAGGCCTGGCGCCCGGCGGGCGTACGGAAATGGCCGACGCCGGGGCCGCTCGAGCCGAGCACCGTCACCAGGCACCCGGTCGAGACGACCGCGATGACGGTGACGAGGACGACCGGCCAGCGCCGGCGCCTCCGCTGCGATTCGACGCTCTCGTTCTCGATGTCTCCGTGCATGTCGTCCCCTCGTCCCGATAACGATGCGATCGCATTGTAACCCGTTGCGATGCGACTGTATTGCTAGCCTGGCGCCATGCCAAGAGCCGTGGATCACGAACAGCGCCGGTTCGAGATCGTCGCCGGGCTCTGGCAGATCGTCGCCGAGCACGGGATCGAGGGCGTCAGCCTGCGGACCGTCGCCGCCCGGGCAGGCGTCTCGATGGGCCGCGTGCAGCACTACTTCGGCACCAAGGACGCGCTGGTCGTCGCCGGCATCGACCTGCTCGTCAAGCGTGCCGTCATCGAGTACGACGCGACCGCCGGCCGCCCGCCGCAGGATCGTCTCCTCCACATCCTGCTCCAGCAGATCCCCGCCACCGAGGCGGGCCGCATCGGCGTCACCGTCTGGTACGCCTATGTCGCCAAGGCGATGACCCACGCCGCCGTCCGTCAGATCCTGGCCGAGGCGACCAGGGTCGGTGTCGAGGAGTGCACTCGCCACATCCAGGAGGCGCACGGCCTCGGCGAGCAGGACGCGCGCACCCGCGCCATCGAGCTGCTGTCGCTCTCCGACGGTCTCACTCTTCGCGCCCTCATCGGGGACATCACGGCGGACGAGGCCGAGGCCACGATCCGCGTCCAAGTGTGCGGCTGAACGATGTGACGCGTCGGCCGTGACGTCCGCCGTTTAGGGTCGACGGCGTGGTCAGGGACGAGGATCTCGGGTCGCCGTGGAAGCCGACGGCGCGCAGAGTCGGGTGGACGCTGCTGGCCATCGTCAACCTGCTGATCGGGATCGTGATCTGTGTCGGGTTCGGGGCGCTGGACGGCGGGCAGCTCGGGCCCAACCTGATCGGAGTCTCGTGCGGGGTGATGTTCGTCCTGCTGGCGTTCTACGTACAGCTGATCAAAGGTGTACGCATCGGCCACGGCAGCGCCCACCGCAGGATCCGGCGGATGGACGGCGGCGGGATCGAGATCAGGCTGCGGCGCGGGCCGGGGATCTGTGGCGAGCTGATGCTCGTGTGCTTCGTGGGGATGCTGTGCCAGTTCGCGGGGCTCTCGTTCCGGGGCGGCATGGTGGTGATCGGGGTGCTGTGCACGGCAGCGGCGGCGTTCTTCGCGGTGGTCGTGGTCGATCATGCGTTGACGATGAGGATGCGCCGGGCGTTGGTGCTGACTCCCGAGAGCCTCGTCGTGGAGCGCGGCGGCGAATCCGTCAGCGTCGCCTGGAAGGAGATGCGCGTCGACGTGTTCGAGCAGGTCTCGACCCATGAGGGGATCACGGTGACCAACCGGTTCCTCGAGGTCACCCCGAAGCGGGATGCACCGTCGTGGTCGACGACACGGCGCCACCAGATCCGGCTGCTGCCGCGGCGGTGGCGGCGCAGGGTGGTCCGGGTCGGGTTCTGGCTCCTCGACCACCCGGAGCGGGTGCTCACGACCCTGACGTCGCTACGCCGACGCCGGGATGACGAGGCCCGGCGGATCGCGCTCTCGAACGATGTCACGTTGGCCTACCTCACCGGCGATCTCGAGGAGTCGCCGCTGCCCAGCGGCCGATGAGGCCCCGGGTCAATCCGGCCGGACCCGCATCCCCGCGAGCATGTTGCTCAGCCCCCGGTGACCGTCGGTGCGAGGGAGGACGACGAGGGTCACGACCACGAAGGCGAGCAGGAGGAGACCCGAGCCGGGGAAGTCGGCCATGAGCAGGAACGTCAGGCCACCGGCACCGGTCAGCAGCATGACGACCCGGCGCCACCACAGCCCCGACGTGGCGGTGGCGCGAAGGCCGACGACCCACTCGCCGACGGTCCGCCCGAAGCCGAGGACGGCGACGGTCTCCAGAATGATCGGTGGACCCCAGAGCAGCCAGAACTGGGTCGTGGTCGGGATCTGGTCGTAGGGGACGTCCAGCCCGTAGAGCTGCCACGCCCGCCAGGCCAGTGCGAGCGGGGCGCCGCTGCCGAGGATGACCAGCAGGTCGGCGGTCATCCCGACCAGCCGGCGGCCCACGGTGACCGTGGTGGGCGCCTTCCGTGCCCGCCGGCGGACGAGACGTACCGAGATCGCGGACCCGATCACCGCACCGAGGGTGTTGATCATCAGGTCGTCGACGTCGAAGACGCGGTAGGCGCAGGGATAGAGGCCCCAGATCCCGGTGAGCTGAGTGAGCTCGATGAGGAGCGAGGTCGCCAGCCCGAGAAGGCCGGCTACGACCAGACCCCGGCCGGCGATCGCCCGGACGAAGAAGCCAAGCGGCACGAACAGGACGACGTTGAGCGCGACCTGGAGGAACGCGGCGCTGGTGAGCAGGCCTCGGACACCGACCTCCTCCCGCGCCCGCAGGATGTCGGAGACGAACCCGAACGGTCGGAACTGTGTCCCCGCGCACGTGTAGCTGCCCACGTCGGGCACCGGGAGCAGGGTGTAGGCCCACAGCGCCACCGCGTAGATCGTGGCGGCGAGGAGCAGGAGGATGCGTACGAGCGGGAACGTGCCTCTGCGGCGGTAGGCGATCGCAGCCGCCGGGACGAAGCCGGCGACGGCCAACAGCACCCCGAGAAAGATCGCCACCGCGGCATTGCCGACGACGTTGCTCACATCGGTACGTTAAGCCGCCCGACCCGGGACGGGCGTGGTCCGACACCCGTCCCGGACCGACTCGCTACGCCGGAACGAGCCCAGGCTTTCCGGACTCGGTGAAGAACCGTCCACCGATGGTCAGCGGCGCGCCGGGCGTGCTGACGTACGGCACGTTCTTGTAGGTGATCTCCGCGCCCGTCGCGTCGAGCGAGACGGTGGTGTAGCCGCGGAGGCCGTTGTAGAACTTCATGTGCGGGTTGCGCTCCAGGTACGCCGCCCAGTTGGCCGGACGCTCGGCGCCGTTGCCGCCGGAGGTGATCGAGCTGGTGACGATCTCGGTGCCCATGATCCGCGAGGACGGGTCGTCGAAGTCGTCGTGGATGTTCAGCCCGTAGTGGACGTGCACGTCGCCGGTCAGCACCATCAGGTTGGCCTGCTCGGACGCCTTCCAGCCCTCGAGGATCCGGCGCCGCGAAGCGGGGTAGCCGTCCCACGAGTCCATCGAGCGGGTGCCGTCGCCGGAAGGGTTGTCGCGACGCGAGAAGGTGACCTGCTGCGGGACCACGTTCCACAGCGCTGAGGAGCGGCGCCAGCCGTTGATCAGCCACTGCTCCTGCTCGTTCCCGGGCAGCGTCATCGACTCCGCCTCGGACTCGGCCGACGGCACCTTCCAACCGTCGCCGTTGGCCTGGTTGGTGCGGTACTGGCGGGTGTCGAGGATGTCGAACTGCGCCAGCCGGCCCCACTGCAGCCGCCGGTAGAGCCTGAGGTCGGGGCCGTCCGGCTGCTGCGGCATCCGCAGCGGCTGGTTCTCCCAGTAGGCGCGGTAGGCGGCGGCGCGACGCACCAGGAACTCCTCGGGCGGCACCGAGTTCTCCGGGGTGTCGGCGGCGTAGTTGTTCTCGGTCTCGTGGTCGTCCCAGGTGACGATGAACGGGTGAGCCAGGTGAGCGGCGATCTGGTCAGGGTCGGACTTGTAGAGCCCGTAGCGCGCCCGGTAGTCGTCCAGCGTCACGGTCTCGTGGTTGAGGTGCGCCGGCAGCGGCTGGGTGTAGGCGCGCGTCCCGGCCGATGCGTTCACGGCGTACTCGTAGAGGTAGTCGCCCAGGTGGAAGACCGCGTCCACGTCCTCACCGGCAAGATGCTTGTACGCGGTGTAGTAGCCCTGGTCGTAACGCTGGCACGAGGCGAGGGCGAAGGTCAGCGACGACACCGCGGCACCGACGGCCGGGGCGGTCCGGGTCCGGCCGACCGGGCTGATCCACTGGCCGACCCGGAAGCGGTAGAAGTACTCCGTCGCGGCGTCCAGGCCGCGGACCTCGGCGTGCACCGAGTGGTTGAACTCCGTGTGCGCGGCAGCCGTGCCGCGGCGTACGACTCGGGTAAAGGCGGCGTCACGGGCCACCTCCCAGGCGACGTCGAAGCGCGCGGGCGGCATCCCGCCGGTGGGCTCCAGCGGGAGCGGCGCGAGCCGGGTCCGCAGCAGCACCGAGTCGGGCAGCGGGTCGCCCGAGGCGACGGCGAGGGTGAACGGGTCCGAGGTGATCGCGGAGGGAGAGCCGGCAGGGGCGGCGAAGGCGCCCGTACGCGGCAGACCGGTGGTGAACGCCAACGCGGTCGCGGCGGCCGAGACGGTCAGGAAGCGGCGGCGGTCGAGGCCTCGAAGTGCGCCGCGGAGATCAGGAGTGTTGCTGGGGCCGGGCATGGACGTGCTCCTGTCGACATGGGGGTTATCGACATCAGCGAAGCGGTGCCCGGTGAAGGCCTCGTGAAGTGCGGGGGAGGGGTGGGCTACGGCTTGGTGCCCTCGACGGGCTCAGCAGTCCGGTGTACCGGACATCCGGGCGCGAAAGTGCCGAGAGCCTCGGTGTCGAACCCGTGCGGATAGCTGCGGATGCGCGGCATGTCGCGGACGTATGCCGGCTTCCTCCGCGCCGGCAGCAGCGCGACCACGCGCGCACGTGCCTTCAGCGCCCCACGGGACAGCGAACGCGCCACGCGCCCGGGCTCGGGGTAGCCGAACGCCTCAAGCAGGTGCGGCTCCATCAGCGACAGCGAGAAGATCCGGATGAGCGGTGCCAGCGGCCGCGGGTAGAAGGTGGTCAGCAGCTCGAGGGTCGAGTCGGCGACCGCGCGGCCGCCCTCGTCGTACCCGAAGTGCTCGGCCTCGTAGGAGTCGAGCAGCTGCTCGAACTCCTCGTAGGTCGCCGGGATGTCCTTGATCCCCATCCGCTTCCCGAGCGCCTGGTAGTAACGCAGCGCGGCGAGCTGCTCGTCGGGGGTCGACTGCCGCCAGCCGAACTCCTGGTTCCAGCGGCGCGGGATCACCACGAACGTCGACAGGACGTAGCGCATGTCGTCGTTGGAGATGTCGTACATCCGGTGCATCTGGTTGATCCGCCGCACCGCCGCCCGGCCACGGGGGCTGTCCAGGTCCTCGATCGCCGCGTCCTCCAGCAGCAGCGCGGTGTCGTCGTAGCGTTTCTGGGTGTGCTCGGTGAACTGGTGGGTGTCGGCCAGCAGTCGGCCGATCGAGGGCACCGCATAGGTGCGGAACAGCGCGAAGCTGAGCGCCTGAGTCGTGTCCCACGGGAACTCGTAGAGCCCCAGAAGCCTCGAGATCTCCTGAAAATCGGTCTCCGGGTCCAACCCGGCCGTCCGCGCGCGCCTCCGACAATTCAGCTTGGCCATCGTGCCTCCTCGCTCGATACATAACCGTATCGTGATTTGGATCACCTGTCGTGGCCCTCGCCGTAATGTCTTCAGCATGGAGAAGTCGGGAATCCAGTCGCCTCTGTCCCTCGCTGCCGCCGAGGCGGTCCGCACGTACGCCGCCACCACCCGCTCCGCGCTGGGCACGGCCGAGTCCCCGGTGATCTCGTACGCAGGTCTGTGGCTGCTCCTCGCCTCGCTGGCGCCCGTGGCGGAGGCCGAGACGGACGAGGTCTTGGGTCTGAACCGTGCCGACGCCCGGGCTGCCGCGCTGGCGCTGCTGGGGGCGCCGCACCCCACGATCGGAGCCGCCGTCGCCGGCTGGCTGCGCCCGGGTGTGGAGCTGAAGAAGGGCCTCCCGGTTCTGCTCGACCCGCTTCCGGAGCAGGCCGGGCTCGACGCGTGGGCCGAGGAGCACACCCGCGGTCTGATCACGGAGTTCCCGCTCGAGATCGACGTCCAGACTCTGCTCGTGCTCGCCTCGGCGCTGGTGGTGACGCCGCGCTGGAGCGAGCCGCTCGACGACGACGGAGACGGGTTGCTGTTGCTCGAGGGCGGGTTCCAGGCGGTGGTGGAGACCGAGGCCGCCGGTCCGGTCGCGGTCGCCTGCCCGTCCAGCGAGGACGGCATCTCGGTCTACTCCGTGATCGCCGCGGCGGACGTCAGCGCCGAGGACGTGTGGCGGGCCGCCGACGAGGTCGTCCGGAGGATCGACGCGGGCGAGGTGCGCAACCGCACCTTCGAACCCGATGACGCCGTCGGCCAGCAGCACGGCCACGCGTGGACGGTCGAGGAGGTCACGATCTTCGGTGGCACTCCCTCCGACCGCTGGCGCAGCCACCTCCCGGAGTGGAGCGCTGAGGACCGTCACGATCTCTCGGCCGCGCCGGGGGTCGGCGAGATCGCCCGCGGGGTGATGGCGGCGATCGAGGAGGAGACCGAGGCCGCCTGCGTGCAGAAGGCCGTTGCGTCCTACGACCGCGAGGGTTTCGAGGCCGCCGCGGTGACCGGAATGATGGTCCGGGCCGCCGCCGCGCCGCGCGAGACGAAGGTGCGGCAGATCGACCTGAGGTTCGACCGGCCGCACGCCGTGGTGGCGGTCGCGCGCGGCGGAGCCTGGGAGGGCATCCCGCTCTTCAGCTCCTGGGTGACACCGGCATAATTTCCGCCATGGACGCGCACCCCCCGATCGCCGGCCGTTACCGGCTCCTCGCCCTGCTCGGAGCCGGCGGTATGGGGGAGGTCTGGCGGGCGCGCGACACCGTGCTCGACCGCGATGTCGCGGTGAAGCTGCTGCGCGACGTCGACGACCCGACGATGGCCGAGCGGTTCCGTCGGGAGTCGCTCTCGACCGCCCGGGTGGTCCATGACGACGTGGTCAAGATCTTCGACGCGGGCAGCGACGACAACGACGTCTTCCTGGTGATGGAGCTGCTCCCCGGCCCGACCCTGGCCGAGCCGCTCAAGGAGCGCGGCGCGATGCCCGTCGACATGGCGGTCGAATACGCCCGCCAGGTCGCCGGCGCCCTCGGCGCCGCTCACCGGGCCGGGGTGGTGCACCGTGACATCAAGCCGGCCAACCTGATGTTCGACGGCGACGGCCGGCTGACCGTGCTCGACTTCGGCATCGCGTACGCCATGACGGGCGTCGACGCCGGGCTGACCCAGACGGGCCACGTGATCGGCAGCCCGTCCTACCTCTCGCCCGAGCAGGCCGCGGGCGACCCGGTCGGCCCGCCCGCCGACGTCTACTCGCTCGGCTGCGTCCTCTTCGAGATGCTCACCGGCAAGGTGCCCTACGCCGCGCCGCACCCGGTCAAGATCCTGCACATGCACCTGAGCGAGCCGGTGCCGCGCATCACCGACTTCCGCTCGGTGCCCGCGCCGTTGGAGCGGCTGGTCACCCGGATGCTCGACAAGAACCCGGCCGCCCGGCCCTCGATGGACCAGGTCGGCCACGAGCTCGGCTACGTGCTCAGCGGAGCCGATCCCGATGCCACCGACCTGCTGGCCTCCGGTCAGGCGCCGCGGCCGACCCAGGCCATGCCGCAGCGGCCGCTCGACGAGCCGATGGCGCTGCCCAACTCCCGCACCGGCGTCCTGCCGCGCCCTGACGCCCCACCGCCCGTCCGCGGCCCGCGCCCGGGATCGCTGCGGAAGTTCCCGACCGGCCGGCTCCTGGGTGCGGTGGCGATCGTGATCGCCTGCCTCTTCGCCGCTTCCTGGCTGGCCGCGTACGAGCCCCCGCCTGCCGAGGCCGACCAGCCGTCCCAGAGTTCTGACGACTCCGGCGGCTCCGACACCGACACCAACACCGACACCGGCTCCGACAACAGCTCCGACAACAGCTCCGACCAGAACACCGACGCGTCGGACAACAAGACTCTCAAACGTCTCGACAAGCTCGACCGCTGGCGAGAGAACCTAGAGGGCTGGAACGTCATCGACGAAGGTCAGTCCCAGGAGTGGGAGGACCAGATCCAGGACATCCGTGACCTCGTCGAGAAGGGTGAGAGCGCCAAGCGCGAGATGGAGCAGCTCCGCGACGAGTTCAAGAGCATCCGCGAGGGCGAGGGCCAGAACGGCGAGAAGATCCTCGACGGCCTGCTCAAGCAGAACTAGCCGGCGATTCCGGTGCCTGGGTGCTCTGGCGTCTGAGCCCATGCGCCGCGTTGGACTACAGCAGTGGGCGCGACCTTGTGAATGGTTCACAACCTCGTGCCGAGTCGGCGCAACTGTCGCACGTCGTCACCCCCGACCCGAGCACGTCATGCGGGACGCTTACGCCGATTCAGCGGGGTGTCTGGTTCTTGGGGTCGGAGGAGTGGCCGTACTGCCGCGTCAGGTGCGGCGGGTGAACCTGATGGTGCCGTCCGGTAGCCGTTCATGGACGTACGCCGGGTTGTGCGCCAGGCGGTGATGATGCGGACACAACAAGGCCCCGTCTTTGAGATTCGTCTTGCCGCCGGCGGCCCAGGGTTCGAGGTGGTGGGCGTCGCACCACTCGGGTGGCATGTCACAGCCTTCGGCTTGGCAGCACTTGGCTTGTAACCGGAGTGCTTTGCGCTGGATCGGTTGGAAGAGCCTGTTGGCTCGGCGGGCGTCGAGGACTTCGCTGTCGCTGCCGAGGACCCAGGGAATGATGGTGGCGTTGCACGCCATCTTGCGGGCCTCCGCAGCGGAGATGGTGGTGCCGTTGGTCTCGTCATAGCCCAGAGTCGCGACGCCGAGGTCCTTGCGGAGCTCCTCGAGGGAGATGACCACGTTGATGGTGGTCGCGTCGCCGCCGTGGCGCGGCAACACCGAGGAGTCGACTTCCCAGGTCAAACCCACTTTCGCGGTCAGCGATCGACTCTCATCTGCTGCGCCACACCCGGGCCGCCGCCCCGATAACCAGCCAAGTTTTTCTCGATCTGGTCCGGATTCCAGGACCGCCGAAGGCGGCCGGCGAAGCCGGCGCCCGAAGGCGTCCTTGACGCCGGTCCAGATCGAGAACACTCGAGAACGGGTCGGCGGCCCACACCAGCCGTGGGCGGGACATTCCGGCAGCGAGGGGAGCCGCGTTGGCCCCGGCACCCTCCGAGGACTCGCCGAAACAGACACACATCAGCCCCCAAGGGTGCAGACTTCGCGCAACCCATATACGAAGGACGCGAGATGACTCGACTCCAGCTGGCCCGGGCGGCGGTCTTCGTCGCCTTCGCGGTCCAGGGACTGACCTTCGCCTCGCTGATCACCCGGCTCGAGTCGATCGCGACCAAGCTGGACCTCAGCGCCGGCGACGTCTTCGTCGTGCTCGGCGTCACCACCGCGATCGGGGCTCTTGGCAGCGTCGTTGCGGGCCACCTCGCGACGAGGATCGGCAGCGCGGCGACCCTGTCGCTGATGCTCGCCGGCGCGTCCCTGGCCGCCGTCACACCCGCCTTCGCCCCGACGATGGCGACCCTGCTGGTGCTCAACGGGGTCTACGGCTTCTTCCTCGGCGGCGTCGACGCCTCGATGAACATGCAGGGCACCGCCACCCAGGACGCGTACGCCCGGCCGTTGATGAACGGCTTCCACGCGATGTGGAGCGCGGCGGCCGTCCTCGGCGCCGTCTACGCGACCGTGACGATCGCCCTCGGCGTACCTCTGGGTTTCGACATGATCCCCATCGCGCTCATCGGCCTGGCGGCCAACGCCGTGACGTTCCGGCTCCTGCTGCCGCCGGAGGCGGTCGACGCGGCCGAGCACCGGACCAGCAGTACGCAGCACCCCAGGCCCCAGCTTCCCTGGCTGCCCCTCCTTCTGGTCGCGGTGCCCACCTTCGCGATGTGGTTCATCGACTCCGCGGCGTCGGCCTGGGGCGGGATCTACGTCGTCGACGGCCTGGGCGCCGCCGCCGCGGTCGGGCCGGCGATCTACGCCGCCTACCAGCTGGTGCTCCTGGCCGTACGTCTCCCCGGTGATCGCCTCGTCGCCCGTTTCGGGCCCGAGCGGGTGATCCGGACCGGCGGGGTCATCGGCGTCGGCGCCCTGGTGCTGATCGTCGCCGCCCCGCACTGGAGCGTCGCCGCCGTCGGCTTCGCCGTCCTCGGCGGCAGCCTGGCGATGGTCCCGCCGCAGTCCTTCGTCGCCGCCGCCCACATCTCCCCGGACAACGCCGAGGAGGCGATCGCCCGGGTCAACCTCGCCAACTACGCCGGCTATCTCGCCGCCGCCTCGCTCATCGCCGCGGTCGCCGAGGTCTTCGGTGAGCGCTCGATGTTCGTCATCCCGCTGGCCGTCTCCGTGCTCATCCCGGTGATGGCCCGTCGGTTCGCCACCCGACCCTCGGCCGACGCGGTGGAACTCAGGTGATCGAGGGCGAGAATTTCCGCCCCGTTTCTTGACTCATTCAGGATTTCGCGTAGTGTCTGAGGCGTGGGGAACGCGGACTACGAACAGTTGCTGAGAGGTGCCTCCCTGCGCGTCACTCGCCCGCGAGTGGCCGTTCTGGGGGCCGTCACCGAGAACGCGCACGCCGACACCGAGACCATCCTCGGAGCGGTGCGCGAGCGGCTCCCGGACGTCTCCCATCAAGCCGTCTACGACTCCCTCGCCGCCCTCTCGGCGGCCGGGATCGTACGCCGCATCCAGCCGTCCGGCTCGGTGGCTCGTTACGAGACCCGGGTCGGGGACAACCACCACCACGTGGTCTGCCGCTCCTGCGGGAGCATCGCCGACGTCGACTGCGCCGTCGGCCATGCGCCCTGCTTGACGGCATCGGACGACAACGGCTTCGTCGTCGACGAGGCCGAGGTCATCTACTGGGGCACCTGTCCGCAGTGCCAGGCCGCCCAGCGCAGCAAGTGATCCGAACAAGAAGGATTGGAACCTGATGTCTGAAGAGTCCGTGAGCAAGTGCCCGGTCATGAACGCCGGCCGCGTTCACCCGACCGTCGGCAGCGCCAACCAGGAATGGTGGCCCAACAAGCTCAATTTGAAGATCCTGGCCAAGCACCACCCCGCGGCCAACCCCGTCGACCCCGACTTCGACTACAAGACGGCCTTCGAGGCGCTCGACCTGGCCGCCGTCAAGGCTGACATCGCCGCGGTCCTGACCGACTCCAAGGACTGGTGGCCGGCCGACTTCGGCAACTACGGCCCGTTCATGATCCGCCTCGCGTGGCACGCCGCGGGCACCTACCGCAGCCACGACGGCCGCGGTGGCGCCGGCAGCGGTCAGCAGCGCTTCGCGCCGCTCAACTCGTGGCCCGACAACGTCTCGCTCGACAAGGGCCGCCGCCTGCTGTGGCCGGTCAAGGCGAAGTACGGCCAGGCGCTCTCCTGGGCCGACCTGTTCGTGCTGGTCGGCAACGTCGCGCTGGAGACCATGGGGCTGAAGACCTTCGGCTTCTCCGGTGGTCGCGAGGACGTGTGGGAGCCCGACGACGACGTCTACTGGGGCCCCGAGAAGGTCTGGCTCGACGACGAGCGCTACACCGGCGACCGCGACCTGCAGGCGCCGCTGGCCGCCGTCCAGATGGGTCTGATCTACGTCAACCCGGAGGGCCCCAACGGTGAGCCCGACCCGATGAAGTCCGCGGTGGACATCAAGGAGACCTTCCGCCGCATGGGGATGAACTCCGAGGAGACCGTCGCGCTCATCGCCGGTGGCCACACCTTCGGCAAGACCCACGGTGCCCACCCCGACGACCTGATCGGTCCGGACCCGGAGGCCGCTCCCCTGGAGAACCAGGGCCTCGGCTGGAAGAACGGTCACGGCACCGGCGTCGGCCCCGACGCGGTCACCTCGGGCCTGGAGGTCACCTGGACCTACCACCCGACCCGCTGGGACAACGAGTTCTTCCACATCCTCTACGCCTACGACTGGGAGCTCACCGAGTCCCCGGCCGGCGCCAAGCAGTGGAAGCCGAAGAACAACGGCGGCGCCGACCTGGTGCCCGAGGCGTTCGGTGACGGCAAGCGCGAGCCGCGCATGCTCACCTCCGACCTCGCCCTGCGCATGGACCCTGAGTTCGACGCGATCTCGCGCCGCTTCAAGGACGACCAGGAGGCCTTCTCCGACGCCTTCGCCCGCGCCTGGTTCAAGCTGACCCACCGCGACATGGGCCCGAAGAGCCGCTACGCCGGCGCCGAGGTCCCGGCCGAGGACCTCCCCTGGCAGGACCCGCTCCCGACCGGTTCGGCTGCGACCGACGACGCCTCGATCGCCGCCGCCAAGAAGGCGATCGCCGAGTCCGGCCTGACCCCCCAGCAGCTCGTCTCCACCGCTTGGAAGGCCGCGGCGACCTACCGCAACTCCGACAAGCGCGGTGGCGCCAACGGTGGTCGCATCCGCCTCGAGCCGCAGGTGTCGTGGAAGGTCAACCAGCCGGACGAGCTCAAGCCGGTCATCGCGGCCTACGAGGAGATCGCGGCCGCGACCGGTGTCTCCTTCGCCGACGTGGTCGTCCTCGCCGGTGGCGTGGGTGTCGAGCAGGCCGCCAAGGCGGCTGGCTACGACGTGACCGTGCCGTTCACGGCCGGCCGCGTCGACGCCACCCAGGAGCAGACCGACGTGGAGAACTTCGGCTGGCTCGAGCCGGTGGCCGACGGCTTCCGCAACTACGACTCCGGGTTCCTCAACCTGCCCTCCGAGTTCCTGTTCATCGACCGCGCCAACCTTCTGGGCCTCTCCGCCCCGGAGGCGACCGTCCTCACCGGCGGCCTGCGCGTGATCGGCAACAACTGGGACGGCTCCGACCTCGGCGTCTTCACCAAGACCCCGGGCGCGCTGACGAACGACTTCTTCGTCAACCTGCTCGACTACGACCAGCAGTGGACCCCGTCCGCCGACGAGACGACCTACACCAGCACCAACGGCTGGACCGGTTCGCGCGTCGACCTGGTCTTCGGCGCCAACTCCGAGCTCCGCGCCATCGCCGAGCTCTACGCCGGTGCCGACGCCAAGGAGAAGTTCGTCAAGGACTTCGTCAAGGCGTGGGTCAAGGTCATGGAGAACGACCGCTTCGACATCAAGAAGTGATCTGAGGCCGTACGCCCCGGCGTACGACCCGACACGGAGGCCGGCCCCTGACGGGGTCGGCCTCCTTCGTCATACCCGCCGGGGTAGGATCATCGGCCGCCGCAATCAGTTGCCTAGGTCAGGTGGAGCAATGGAACACCGGAGCGCCGAGCCTCCGAAGGGTCCGACCGGTCCGCCGCCGTCGTGGCGGCCGCCTCCTCCGCCCGCCCCTCGGATCGCGCCCGAGCCGCCGCGCACTACGCCCAGCCGACCCGGCGCTCGCCGCGCCGCGCCGACTCCGTCGGCTGCTCAAGCGTTGCTCGCCAGGGCCGAGCCGGCCAAGGTCTGGGTGACCGAGAAGTGGGCCGCGGTCAGGACCTCGGCGACCAAGACCTCGGCGTCGAGGGGTCCGGGGAACCGGCCCCCCGCGCCGCCGAGCGGGCGGCGCTGGGGGAAGCTCCCCGCGAAGGT
>NZ_JBHVKN010000008.1:0-58965 GCF_042798075.1 Nocardioides sp. NPDC057772 | reverse complement strand
AGGTGGCACCGTGGTGCCACCTCGGCCGACGGGGGCGACTTCTCGTCAGAGGCCGGCGGCCACGAGCTCGGCGAGCTGGACCGTGTTGAGCGCGGCACCCTTGCGGAGGTTGTCGTTGGAGATGAACAGCGCGAGGCCACGGTTGTCCGGGACGCCCTCGTCCTGGCGGATCCGGCCGACGTAGGACGGGTCCTTGCCGGCGGCGTACAGGGGCGTGGGTACGTCGCGGAGCTCGACGCCAGGGGCGTTCGACAGGAGCTCGGTGGCGCGCTCGGGGGTCAGCGGCGAGGAGAACTCGGCGTTGACCGCGAGCGAGTGGCCGGTGACGACCGGGACGCGGACGCAGATGCCGGAGACGCGCAGGTCGGGCAGGTCGAGGATCTTGCGGGACTCGTTGCGGAGCTTCTGCTCCTCGTCGGTCTCGCCCAAGCCGTCCTCGACCAGCGACCCGGCGTAGGGCAGGACGTTGAACGCGATCGTCTCGACGTACTTGTCCGGCTCAGGGAACGCGATCGCGGACCCGTCGTAGGCCAGCTCGCTGGCCTTGTCGCCGGCGGCCGCGACACCGCGGACGAGCTCCTCGACACCGGCGACGCCGGAGCCGGAGACCGCCTGGTAGGTCGAGACGACGAGGCGCTCGAGGCCGGCCTCGTCGTGCAGCGCCTTGAGCACCGGCATCGCGGCCATCGTGGTGCAGTTGGGGTTGGCGATGATGCCCTGACGGGCCTCGATGACCCCGGCCATCGCCGAGGGGTTGACCTCGGAGACGACCAGTGGGATTGCCGGGTCCTTGCGCCAGGCCGAGGAGTTGTCGATGACGATCACGCCGGCCTCGGCGAACTTCGGCGCCAGCGCCTTCGAGGTGGCACCGCCGGCCGAGAAGATCGCGATGTCGAGCCCCGACGGGTCGGCGGTGGCGGCGTCCTCGACGACGATCGAACGCTCACCGAACTCGATGGTCTTGCCCGCCGAACGGGCAGAGGCGAAGAAACGGACCTCGCCGAGCGGGAAGTTCCGCTCGAGCAGGATCTGGCGTACGGCGACGCCCACCTGCCCGGTGGCTCCCACGATTCCCAGGTTGACGCTCATCGGCCGGTCCCTCCGTAGACGATGGCCTCTCCGTCGCTGTCGAGGCCGAATGCTCTGTGTGTGGCGCGCACGGCGCGGTCGAGGTCGTCGGCACTGACGAGCACCGAGACGCGGATCTCCGAGGTCGAGACCATCCGGATCAGGACTCCCTCGGCGGCGAGCGCGGCGAAGAACTTCGCGGTGATCCCCGGATGCGTACGCATCCCGGCACCCACGATCGAGAGCTTGCCGATCTGCTCGTCGGTGACCGGGTCGGCGAAGCCGACCTCGGCCTGGATGTCGGCGAGCGCGGCGCGCGCCTGCTTGACGTCCGCGCGGGGCAGCGTGAACGAGATGTCCGTACGCCGCGTCTCCTCGGCCGACACGTTCTGCACGATCATGTCGATGTTGATGCCGTTGTCGGCGAGGGTGTCGAAGATGCGGGCCGCCTCGCCGGGCTCGTCGGTGACGCCCGCGACGGTGATCTTGGCTTCACCGCGGTCGTGGGCCACTCCGACGATCTCGGGGGTGTCGCCATCGGCGTCAGCGCCGTAGGAGACCTTCTCGACCTCCACGTCGCTGAACCGCTCTGCCGCGGCCTGCACCGCCCGGTCGACCTCGTCGTCGCCGACGACGACCGAGACCCGGACCTCCGAGGTGGAGATCATCTGGATGTTGACCCCGGCCTGCGCGATGGCGGAGAAGAAGTCGGCGATCTTCTTCGGCTGCGTACGCAGCCCGGCACCGATCAGCGAGACCTTGCCCATCCGCGGCTCGGTGCTCACCCGCTCGAAGCCGAGCTCGTCACGCGCCAGCTCAAGGGCCTTCCCGGCCCGCTCGGCGTCGTCACGGGGCAGCGTGAACGTGATGTCGGTGCGCTCGGCACCGGCCGACGAGGAGTCCTGGACCACCATGTCGACGTTGATGCCGACCCCGGCGATGATCTCGAAGACCTTCGCCGCTGCGCCGACCTCGTCGGGAGCGTTGACGACGGTGATCTTCGCCTGGCTGCGGTCGTAGGCGATGGCGGCGACGATCGGCGCCTCCATGCCGGCGTCGCCGGTCGGCTGCTGGTCGGCGCGCGGCGAGACCGCGTCGATGCTGCCCTTGACCACGGTGCCGTTGAGGGTGGAGAAGGAGGAGCGTACGTGGATCGGGAGGCTGTGTCGGCGGGCGAACTCCACCGAGCGCAGGTGGAGCACCTTGGCGCCGGAGGCGGCCAGCTCGAGCATCTCCTCGAAGGCGACCTCGCTGAGCTTGCGGGCGGTCGGGACGATCCGCGGGTCGGCGGTGAAGACGCCGTCGACGTCGGTGTAGATCTCGCAGACGTCGGCGTTCAGCGCCACCGCCAGCGCAACAGCCGTGGTGTCGGTGCCGCCGCGTCCCAGCGTGGTGATGTCCTTGGTGTCCTTGGAGACGCCCTGGAACCCCGCCACGATCGCGATCGCACCGTCGGCCATCGCCGCCTGGATCCGCTCCGGAGTGATGCTGAGGATCTTCGCGCGCCCGTGCTGGGCGTCGGTGATCAGACCGGCCTGCGACCCGGTGAACGACCGGGCCTCGTACGCCAGGCCGCGCTCGTTCGCGACGTCGTTGATCGCCATCGCGAGCAGCGCCATCGACTGCCGCTCCCCGGAGGTGAGCAGCATGTCGAACTCACGCGCGTGCGCGGTGGCGTCGGGCGAGACCTTGTTGGCCAGGTCGATCAGCTCGTCAGTGGTGTCGCCCATGGCAGACACGGCCACGACCACGTCGTGGCCCTGCTCTTTGGTCGCGACCACTCGCTGAGCCACACGCTTGATGCCTGCAGCATCCGCGACCGAGCTGCCACCGTACTTCTGAACGACGATACCCACGTCGCAGAAGTCTACGTGGCGGTCGCGGCCGTCTTCTCCAGCATCTCATCAGCGGCAGCCAGGTCCTCGTCCTCGCCGGTGAACGGCTCGGTGTCGAGGCGGTCGTGCGCCACCACCGTGAGCAGCGCGTTGAGCACCGCACCGGCCAGGTTGCCCCAGTTGTTGACATAGCTGAACTGCCACCACCACAACGCCTCGTCGACGTCGCCGAGGCGGTAGTGGCGCAGGCCGTACTCCAGGTCGGTCACCAGGCTGGCGACGTCGTCGGAGATCTGGCTGTCGACCACGTCCGGGCTGTAAGGATCGAAGACGAAGCTGTAGGTGTCGATGTCACCGAACATCTCGGCCAACCCCATCCGGAGCTCGTCGACGTCGGCCTCCATGCCCACGTCGGGCTGGAACTCCTCGCGTGGCTCGAAGTCCTGCTGGGCGCCCAGTCGCGCACCCGCCAGCAGGATCTGGCTCACTTCCAGCAGCAGCATCGGGACAGCGCTGCTGCCGTCACGCTCCGCCGCGATCGCACGTACGGCAAGCAGAAAGCTCTCCACCGAGTCCGCGATGCTCGTCGCGAAGTCCTTGCCGGTCCCGTCGTCCGTCATGACAGCTCCCTTCCCGAGGTGCCTTAGATCGTCAGGCTACCCGCGAACACCCGGCCTGACGAGGGTAAAGAGTCTGGTCTCAGGGACTACTCAGCCGCGCGCCGCCCGGCGAACGCACGCCCGAGCGTGACCTCGTCGGCGTACTCCAGGTCGCCGCCCACCGGAAGACCGCTGGCCAGACGGGTGACCTTCAAGCCGAGCGGGCTCAGCTGACGGGTCAGGTAGGTCGCGGTCGCCTCGCCTTCGAGGTTGGGGTCCGTGGCGAGGATCACCTCGGTGATCCCGGGATCGTTGAGCCGCTGGACGAGCTCGCGGATGCGGAGCTGGTCGGGACCGATCCCGTCGATCGGGCTGATCGCGCCGCCGAGCACGTGATAGCGACCACGGAACTCGCGGGTGCGCTCGATCGCGACGACGTCCTTGTATTCCTCGACCACGCACAGCACCGACTGCTCACGCCGCGGGTCGCGACAGATCCGGCACGTCTCCTCCTCGGAGACGTTGAAGCAGACCGAGCAGAACTTCACCTTCGCCTTGACCTCGTTGAGGATCGAGGCCAGCCGATGTACGTCGGCAGGATCCGCCTGCAGCAGATGGAACGCGATCCGCTGAGCGCTCTTCGGGCCGACGCCCGGCAACCGTCCCAGCTCGTCGATGAGGTCTTGGACCACACCCTCGTACAACTCTGTTGCCTGTCCTTCTAGCTGTGTCGGTCTCAGAAACCGAGCTTGAACGGCGGCTCGTTGCCGCCGGGGGCGCCCATGCCGCCGTCGAGACCGCCCGCGAGCGGGCCCATCGCCTCGCCGGCAAGCGCGTCGGCCTTGCCCTTCGCGTCGCGGTAGGCGGCGACGATCACCGCGCCGAGGTCCTCGAGGTCGTCGGGGCTGCTGCCGTCGAACTCGCCCTGCTTGATCTCCACGCCGACCAGCTCGCCGGTGCCGGTGAGCTTGACGGTCACCGCACCGCCGGCGACGGTGCCGTCGACGATCGTCTCGGCGAGCTTCTCCTGGGCGTCGACGATCTGGCTCTGCAGCGCCTGCGCCTGCTGCATGATCGCGTTGAGGTCGAAGCCGCCTTCGCCGCCGAGGCCTTCGAGTGGGTTCGTCATCTGTGCCGTCCTAGTTGTGAGGAATCTCTTCGATCATCGTTGCACCCAGCTCCTGAGCGAGCAGCGCCTCGGCGCCCATCGCCGACGGCCCGTCGTAGGCCTGGTCGTCGGGGTTCACCGCGGCGTCGGCCTCCGCCAGACGGGCCGCGGTGTCATCGACGGGGGGCTCGTAGCCGGCCGTACGCGTCGGGCGGATCGCCTCGCGCGCCAGCGCGATCGCGCCCGGGTCGGCCTGCTGCGTCGGGGGAGGCTCCGGTGCCGGTGGCTGGTCGGGTGGCGGCGGCTCGGCCGCCCAGTCGGGCGGTGGCGCCTGCTCGTTCCACGACGCCTCCGGCGGCTGCTGCGGCTGGGCGGGCTCCTGGGGCTGGCTCGGCTGCGGCTGAGGCGGCGCCTGCCGCGGCTGGGCGGGTTGGCCGCCGCCCGCGACGATCGCCTCGATCTTCGGCTGGATCCCGATCACGTTGACCAGCGCCTGCCCGAGGATCGGCTCGTGCCCGCCGGTCGCGAACCGGTCGCGCAGCCCCGGCGAGGCGAACCCGAGGGTCAGCACGCCGTCGCGGAAGTCGACCACCTGGGCGTTCTGACCCACCAGGGACCAGGTCGCCCGGCGCAGGCCCTTGGTCTGGGCGATCACGTCGTCCCACAGGCGGCGGATGTCGACGTTGCCCATCCCGCCGCTCTGCTGCGGCTGGGCCGGCGGCTGAGCCGGCGGTTGGGGCCGGCTCGGCTCGGGAGCCGGCGGCGCCTGCTGCGGAGGCGTCTCCGCTGTCGGGGCGGGCTCACGGACCGGCTGAGGCTCGGGCTCGGGAGCCGGAGCGTACGTCGGGGCAGGCTCGGGCTGCGACGGCGGCGGAGCGACCGTCTCGTGGCCCGGCGAACCGACCGACGGCTTGAGCACCGGCCGGTCCTGGGCCGGGGCGGCCGCCGGCTGAGGAGCGGTCACTGTCGGCGTACCGCTGATCTCGATCCGCCGCTCCAGACGGTCGAGCCGGGCGGCCAAGCCGTCGGCACCGTCGGCCGCGGGCAGCAGCACCCGGGCACAGATCAGCTCGAGCAGGAGCCGGGGCGCGGTCGCACCACGCATCTCGGTCAGACCGGTCGCGACGGCGTCCGCGGCCCGGGAGAGGTCGTGCGGCCCGAAGCGTCCGGCCTGGGCGACCAGCCGCTCGCCGCCGTCCTCGGAGACATCGATGAGGCCGGTGGCAGGCGCGTCCGGGACCGCCTTGACGATCACCAGGTCGCGCAGTCGCCGGAGCAGGTCCTCGGTGAACCGTCGCGGGTCCTGACCGGTCTCGATGATCTTGTCGATCACCCCGAACACCGCGGCGCCGTCATGGGCCGCGAAGGCGTCGACGACCTCGTCGAGCAGCGCATCGGGGGTGTAGCCGAGCAGCCCGGCGGCCAGCTCGTAGGTCACGCCCTCAGGGCCGGCGCCACCGAGCAGCTGGTCCATGACCGAGAGGCTGTCGCGCATCGACCCGGCACCCGCGCGCGCGACCAGCGGCAGCGCGGCCGGCTCGACCTTGATGCCCTCCTTCTCGCACAGCGTCGCGATGTAGTCGGAGACGAGCTTGGGCGGGAACAGGCGGAACGGATAGTGGTGGGTGCGCGACCGGATCGTCGGGATGACCTTCTCCGGCTCGGTCGTCGCGAAGATGAACCGCAGATGCTCCGGCGGCTCCTCGACGAGCTTGAGCAGCGCGTTGAAGCCCTGCGTCGAGACCATGTGGGCCTCGTCGATGATGTAGACCTTGTAGCGACTCTTCACCGGCGCGAAGAACGCCTTCTCCCGCAGATCGCGGGCATCGTCCACACCACCGTGGGACGCCGCGTCGATCTCGATCACGTCGATGCTGCCCGGCCCGCCTCGCGCCAGGTCCCGACACGACTCGCACTCCCCGCACGGGTCCGCGATCGGCGCCTTCTCGCAGTTCAGCGCGCGCGCCAGGATCCGCGCGGACGTCGTCTTGCCGCACCCGCGCGGGCCCGAGAAGAGGTACGCATGGTTGACCCGGTTGCCCGCGAGCGCATTGCGCAGCGGGCCGGTGACGTGATCCTGGCCGATGACCTCGGCAAACGTCTCCGGCCGGTAGCGGCGGTAGAGAGCTAGCGGTGCGTCCACTCGGTAGACCCTATCCGCCCGCACCGACAGTTTGCGACCGCGCGCGTGGGCCGTAAAGAAATAGAAAAGGCCCCCCACGTACCCAACAGAGCTCGCTTATCCTTGCTGCCTTCCGGCCCTGGGGAGGTTCGACAAGATGTCGCCACATGGGGGGTTGCCGAAGAGTCTAGACGAGTCGCCGCGCCGATCCCAAAGCCCACCCACTAGCCCTGCGCCGATTTCCCCCACACTCGCGGATCCGCGTAGGATCCCTCACGGATCTGTCGCCTAGTGGCCTATGGCGCACGGCTGGAATCCGTGTTGGGTTAATAGCCCTCGGGGGTTCGAATCCCCCCAGATCCGCCAGCAGGAACCAAGGTTGACCTGCAAGAACGCCGATCCGAAAGCGCAAGCTCCGGATCGGCGTTCTTCATTCCTCAGGCGATTCAGTCCAGGATGGCGTACGCCTCGACCTCGACGAGCACGTCCGGCTCGAACAGGTAGTCCACGCCGATGGCCGACAACGGCGGCAGCGGCCGCGGAATCCCGAGCTCGTCGACGACGCTCTCGAGCCCCGCGATGAATGCGTCGTACTTGTCCGGGGTCCAGTCCGTGACGAAGAACCGGAGGCGTACGACGTCGGCGAAGGTGGCGCCGGCGCCGGCCAGTCCGCGCGCGGTGTTGCGGAGGGCGTGGGCGAGCTGGCCGGCGAGGTCGCCGGGCGCAACACCCCGGCCGAGCTCGTCGCGGGCGATCTGTCCGGCGACATGGATGTGACGAGTGCCGGTGGCGACGGAGACGTGGTGGTAGGGCACGGGCTGGAACATGCCTTCGGGGGTGAGCAGGTCGACGGACACGATGAGATTCCTTTCGAACGGTCAAGGTTTCTCATGTGTACTTGGTATCCGAAGGACACTTCAACGAGACTAGGTTTCATGCCGGATACCCCGCCTGGCCCGCTGCGCCTGACCCAGGAGCATCGCGAGCTCCTCGACCAGCTCCTCGACAAGTGGTCTCTCCAGGTGTTGGACACCCTGTGCGAGCGACCCCGACGTTTCAACGAGCTGCGGCAGGCGATCCCCGCCGTGACCCAGAAGTCGCTCACCACCGCGTTGCGCCGCCTGGAGCGCAACGGCATGGTCGCCCGCGTCGTACTGAGCACTCGCCCGCTCGCGGTGGAATACCGCATCACCCCGTTGGGCAGCACCCTGCAGGACCTCATCGACCGGCTCTACCACTGGTCGGCGACGACACTGCCCGAGGTCGAAGCAGCACGCGAGGCGTTCGACGAAGCCTTGTGACGGGCTACATCGAGCCTTTGCGCCGCGAGAACAGCGGTCGCAGGACCAGCCCGAGTCCGAGCGCGCCCCCGCCTCCGATGCCCCACCAGACCGCGTTGTCGCGGACGGCGTCGAGCGGGTCGGCCTTCTCCCGGGCCATCGGGGCCTGCTCGACCTCCGGCGGCTCGGCAGCCTCCTTGACGGCGGGGCGGGTGAGCGCGTCGTAGGCGTTGACCACGCCGGCACCCCAGTAACGGCCGCCCTGTCCCTCTCGGCCCGACGTGGTGCTGTAGAGGCGGTCGATGACCTGGCTGGCGCTCCAGCCTCGGTTGGTCGACCAGATCAGCGCGAGCACCGCCGAGACCTCAGCGGACGCGAAGGAGGTGGAGATCGTGTCGACCCAGCACGGCTGGCCGAAGAGGGTCTTCGACGGGGCGCCGTACGTGGGAGCGGCGACGTCGGTGTTGGAGTTGGGCAGCACCGTGGATTCGGGGTCGGAAGCCCAAGTGCCGGAGGCACTGACCGTCACAACGGAGTCGTTGGCGTTGGGGAACACCTTGGGCGCCATGTCCCGGTCCGTGCCGGTGGCGACGCCGGACCAGTCGGCGGCCATCACCACGATGGCCCCCTTCTTGATGAGGGTGTCGACCGCCGTGTCCAGGCCCGGCGCGCCCTCCGTCGCCGGCAGCCCGATGTCGACGATCAGGCCCTTCGCGTTGCCCTTGGCCAGTGCGTTGAGCTCGGTCACCATCCGCTTGGCGTCGACCGTCGACTTCTCCTGACCGACCTTGAGGACCGGGTGGTCACTGAGCGTCGCCTTCGGTGCGATCTGGGAGATCAGCCCGGCTGCGACGGTGCCGTGATAGTCCTGTGCACTGCGGCTGTAACCGGAGTCGACCACCGCGATACGAATCCCCTGACCCTGCTTGCTCATCTGCTGCGCCTCCGCGATCCGCATGATCGCGAACGGAGCCACCGTCTCCGGCACGGGCGCCGTCTGGGCCTCCGCCTTCTGCGGGGTGCCGCCGGTGTTCTTCTTGTACGCCGCACAGAGAGGCCGCTCCTCCGCTGCGTACGCAGGGCTCGGGCTGCTCAGCAGGGTCATCCCGCCGACGACGGCAGCGAGCGCGATACCGCTACGCAGCAGCGTCACTCGGTCGCCACGCACTGGCTCTCCTGAACCTCTCCGGTGCTGGGCGGGCAGAGCGCGAGCTCGGTCGAGAGCGCAGCCCCGCCAGGAAGCAGTCGCAGCCAGGTGCCGGGCACGATCGGGCCGGAGTCGGTCGTCAGGCCGAGCCGCGCGACCGTGACCTTCCCGTCAAGGGTGTTGGCGGTGCCGCGGGCATCGATCAGGTAGGGCGTCGCACTCTCCTTCTGGAGCTCCTCGCCGTTGGCGGCGTAGACGAACGCACCCTTGCCGGGATCGACTCGGGCCGCCGTCAAGTCACTTGCCGCAGGAGGCTCCGACGCCGGCCAGGCACGGTTCCCCGGCTCCATACCGAGGCGTACCGTCGTCTTGTCCTCGGTCTCGAGCTTGGCGCAGACACTGCCGGTGCCGGGCTCGAGGGTCGAGGTCGGCCACGCGGTCTCCAGATCCTTGCCATTGATGTTCGGCTGAGAACTCAAGGACTGCTGGTTGGCCTTGCTGCCGAAGGCGACGTCATAGATCTCACTGGCGAAGTCGTCCAAGCGAATCCAGCCCGACTCGGTCATCAGGTAGTTCTTGGCCTGGTAGTTGGCCTTGGTGCCGATCGGGTACTCCTCGCCCTCGACCGTGCCGCCGACCTTGGTGAAGGCGCTACCGAACGAGTCACCCGACAGCGGCGCACCCGCCGGGAAGAGGTTGACCCAGGCTTGAGGAACTGTGGGCGTCGACACCGGCCCGTTGAAGGTCCGGTCAGCGTACGTCTCCGAGTCGCCCTCGATCTTGTAGCTGTAGGCCTGCGTGTAGCCCTCAGGGCTCCGATATTCAGCGATGAGGTAGTTGCCTTCTTCGGTCTGCACCATGAACCCGGTGTCGGCGGCGGACTTCACGTCCGGCTTCTCGGAGATGTTCAGGTAGGTGCCCGCACCGTTGGCCGTGCAGGCCGTCCAGCCGGTGTTGATGAAGTCGGACTTCAGCGGCAGCTCTTCGGGAACCTTGGGGCCGGAGAGCCCGATCGTCTGCTTCGGGAACTCCTTGTCGATCTCCTCCTGGTCGATGACCTTGGACTTCTTCTCCAGGTCGAGACCGAGGATGAGCTGGGCGCTGGCGAGGTTGACGACCGGGTGCAGCTCCTTGTCCTTGTCGGGGCCGGTGACGACGTAGCGCGCACCGCCCTTGGTGACGATCAGGCCGTCGTTGTCGGCCCAGCCGGTCGCGGGCCGGGGAGCGAGGAAGTGGGCGACGGCGCCACCGGCGATGAGCAGCACCGCGAGCACGACGCCACCGAAGACCGAGCGGCCCGGCCGGGCCGGCTCCACCTCCCGCCCACCCGGGGCACCGGAGAGGAACGCGGAGACGAGCCGGCGCCGGCTGAAGGCATGCGCCTCGACGAGGTCCTTCTTGCTGGCCATCAGAAACCAGCCACCGCGGCGCCGAAGAGGCCCGAGGCGAGCACCATCAGCGGCAGCATCGCGAGCAGGCAGACCGTCTCGGCGACATCGGCCAGCCGGCCACGCCGGATCGACCCGACGTCGGGGACGAGCGTCAGCACCAGGAGTACGCCACCCGCGGCCGCCAGTACGACGGCGGTCGTCGGCCGCCACGACTCGTGGTAGACCAGCAGCGCGGCACCGATCGCGAGCAGGCCGGCGATGCCGGAGACCAGCCCGACGAGCACCTCGGAACCCGTCCGGTACTGCCGGGTGCGCAGCATCAGCACGACACACGCGGCCAGCGCCAGCAGCGTGCCGAAGAGCCCGAGGCGCACCACGAACGGCGCGGTCAGCACGACCAGGACGCCGACGGAGAGCGAGATCGCGACCAGGATCTCGTGGGCGACCTTGGCGTCGACCCGGACCTGGTCCTGGCGGATCTCGTCGGGGTCGAGGTTGATGTCCTCGTCGGAGTAGAGCTGGGGGACGTCGGTCTTGGTCGTGCTCAGCGCGAGCCACGGGAAGAAGCTGCCTGCCAGCACCACGACGACCAGCACGATCCCGAGCACCACACCGGCCTTCCCGCCGGTCGCGCTCAACAACAGGCCGGCCACGAGGAAGACGCCGCCCACCAGCGCGCCCGGCATCGCCAGCATCCGGGCCTCACCCAGGCCGAGGAAACCGATCGCGGAGACCAGCATCGCGCCGGCACCGGCGAAGGCCAGCGGCATCCCGACGCCACCGTCGAGGCCGAAGGCGGCCGCGCCGATCAGGAAGCCGGCGACCGCGCCGTAGACCTCACCGATCCACACGGCGGCGATCGCGGCGTCGTTCTCCTCTTCGAGCCGGGAGAGCACGATCGCGCCTCCGGCGAGGACGATGCCGATCACGGCGGCGGCGACCCCGGCGAGCATCGACGGCGCCTGGGTCCACAGCGCACCGGCGCCGAGGAGCAGAAGCAGCGCGGCGGCCAGCAGCGACGTACGTCGTCCTGCTTCGGGCTTCCAGGGAGCCATCTCGCTCTCGACGACGTCGGTCATCGCCTCGACGACGTCGTCGTAGACCCGCGGCGGCTTGTCGTCGATGCCGGCGCTCACGGTGAGCACGCCACCGTCCTCGACGCCCTGCGGGATCAGGCCCAGGTCGCCCGCGAGCTTGCGTCCGTCGGCGAGCACGACGCGATAGCCGGCGTACGCCGTCTGCGGGTCGAGCAGCCCGACGCTTCGCGCGAGCTCGGGGACGAGCTCCGCCACCGGCACAGAGCCCGGCAGCACCAGATCCATCCGACGGGTGCCGGAGGCGACAGTGACCCGGACCAACCCCGTGGGCGCCACCTGCGCCTGCGTCATTTCACGAACTCCTCGCGTCGTGCCTGTACCCGAGACGAACCGACCGAATGTCCCGAGATCTGCGCCCTACCATCGCCTGCTGAGCCAGCCGGCGAGCATCAGCGCTGACTTTGCCATAAATCCAGCGACGAGGGGACCGGTGCCCCGCACCGGTCCCCTCGTGTTGCGTGTGTGCTGAAGAACTCAGCCGCCGAAGCCGCCGGCGCCACGCATGTCAGCCTCGTGCATACGCGCCTGCGACTCGTTGACGAACTTGCTGCTGCGGTCGAGCGCGGCACCCAGCTCACGGATGGTGCCGTTCCACTTGGCCTGGGCCTGGTTGTAGGCGTTGGCCGCCTCACCGGTGAAGTTCTCTTGGAGGTTCAGGATGTACCTCTCGAGCTCGTCGAGGGCGCCGTCCATCTCCCTCACGCCCTTGAGCAGCACGTCCACGATCGAGCCCATGGCTCCGTGGTTAACGACAATCTCTTCGCCCATGACAGTTCCCTTTCAGTCTGTTGCGTCCGGTCAGAACGAGTACTTGGTGCCCTCGACCTGGCTGCTGATGGCGCTGGTCTGCCCGGCGACATCCTGGTCGGCGTCGGATCCCAGCTGGCGAGCCTTGGTGAGCCCCGCGGTGAGCTGGTCGAGCGCCGTGGTGATCTCGCGGGCCTTCTCGTTGTAGGTGTTCATGAGCTGCTGGAACGCGTTGCCGCCAGCGCCCTTCCAGCCGGAGGCCCCAGCAGACTGAGCCTCGGAGACCGTGCGGGAGTTGATGTTCTCCAGCTTGGCCTTGGTCTCCTCGATGAACTTGACGGCGGACTCGATCGCCTGCCCTTGCTTGATCTCACTGCTCATGGTGCTGTCCTTCCACCGGCGGAACCGGTTCCTAGGTTGATACCTGTTGGAGCCCGGCTCCCGATGGGCTCCCCCGAGGTCCGGACACTGTGCTCTTACCCCGTCTCCGGAGTTCTAAACACAAATCTCTGAACTTTTTTCAGCCGTGCTGCCTAGCCATTGAAACCCGATTCCCACAGGTGTCGGAAGAAGCCTGAGGAAACGACGAACGAAGCGATGACGGCTGCTCCGCACAGCGACTCCGACCAGTCGGCCCGAGACGCCCACTTCGCCGAGCGCCAGCCCCGGCCGGTCGCGATCGCCGCGATGATCACGGCGAACCCGATCAGCACGACGCCCAGACCGAACCAGGAGACCAGCTCCGGGTCAGCCCACCCTACGAAGGCGCGGACGCCGACCGCCAGCGCAATAACGCCGGCGACCCGCAGTACGCCACGAGGCAGCCAGTAGCGGTAGCTGCGCGCCGCGAGCAGAATCACGAAGGCACCGGCGAGGACGATCATCCAGGCACCGATCCGGTCCACGTCGGCGGTCGCGGTGGCAACCAGCGCCGGCGCACTCACCGCGACCACACCGAGCACCCCCCAGGACGCGGCCGCCAGCGTACGAGCGCCGCGCTCGGCCACCTCGGTGACCTCGTCGAACGGGACGGTCGCCTTGCCTGTTGTGGTCTTGGCCCGCGCGGACCAGGCGGTCACCGAGAGCTTGGAGACGTCGAGGAGATAGGAGTCGGGGACATCGACGGCGTAGGACGGGACGATCCGTGCCGCGAGGGCCGCGGCGGCGAACAGGATCGACCACGGCACCTGCGGCGCGGTGCCGACCAGGGCGCACAGCGCGGTGACCACGAAGACCGTGACACCGGTCAGGGTCCAGACCTTGAGGGCGGCGTCGACGGTGTCGACCAGCGAGCGCGAGACGGTCGCGACGACCGCCCCGCACAGCCCCGCCACGCCGACGGCCAGCGGCATCGTCTCCGGGTCGGGGGTGACGGTGATGACGAACGCGGCGCCCGCGGCGAACGCCGGGGCCACGATCGCCCGGCGGGCTGCGTACGGTCCGGCGGGGAGGATCCCGACCAGGGTGCCGACGCCGAGGAGGCCGGCGATCGCCATCCGCTGCCAGCCGTCGGCGTGGGCGCCGAACCCCGAGGCCGCGACCGCCAGCAGGGTGGCCAGGCCGACCCAGTAGAACGAGAAGCTGCCCGCGCGGACCGGCTCGGCCGCCTCGACGACCTCGCGCCGTGCGTAGGTCTGCGTGGGCGGGGAGTCGGCGGCGAGCAGGGCACCCGAGGTGATGCCGCGGGAGGCGAGCGAGGCGGTCGGCGGGATCACCTCACCACGGCGGTCGCGCAGCACCGGCGCGGCGGGCAGGCCGACGGCCGTGGCGTACTCCCGTGACAGGTCGGACACGTGCGCATCCGACGGAACCACGATGTCGACCACTCCGGCGGTGCCGTGGACCGTGATCGCCAGGCCGCCTGCTGCGAGCGCCGGCTCAACGGCATCGGCCGTCTGAGTGGGCATGACACCTCCCGGATGCGTGATGACCCTGTGACAGAGTTCCACATCGGAAGCTCTTCCGCCCGTTTTACCCGACCGGCACGGTTAAGGGTAGTAGCCGGGGTAGGGGCACTCTAAGATCCTGACCACCTGCGGCATCCGGGCCCGCGGGGCACTGAACCAGTCTCAGGGGGACACGTGACCATCGCTGCGACAGCCGGCGGTACCCGCACCGAGGAGCCGGAGGTCCCCGAGGGGGAGCTCGCGCTGAATCCTCCGCCGGCTATCGAAGAGGGCGAGGGTGTCGGCGGCGTTCTGATGAACGCCATCCCGATGCTCGGCAGTCTCGGGTCGATCGTCTTGGTCGCCACGATGCAGCCGGCGGGCGGCACCGGTGGCGGTGCTCCGATCCAGAAGTACCTCGCGGCGGGCATGTTCCTCTTCGCAACCCTGGGCTTCATCTTCGTGCAGATCGACCGCCAGCGGAAGCAGAAGCAGAAGCAGGTCGGTGGGCAGCGCACCGACTATCTCCGCTACCTGGCCGGCGTCCGGCAATCCGCCCGCAAGGCCGGTGAGCAGCAGCGCAAGGCGCTGACCTGGCACTACCCCGCACCGTCCTCGCTGCCCGCGATCGCCGAGGAACGCAGCCGGCTGTGGGAGCGCTCGAACACCCACAAGCGCTTCCTCGACGTCCGTTACGGCGTCGCCCACCAGCCTCTGGCCCTGACCCTCGTGCCGCCGCAGCAGACCCCGATCGACCAGGTCGACCCGGCCTCGGCGAGCGCGCTGCACCGGCTGCTGACCGTCCACCGGGTCCAGCCCGACCTGCCCGCGGCGACCAACCTGCGCGGGTTCGACAAGATGGAGATCTGCGGCAACGAGGACCAGGCCCGGGCGCTCGCCCGGGCTCTGATCTGTGGGATGACGGCCTTCCACTCCCCGGAGCAGTTGATCGTCGCCGTGCTCACCTCCGAGCGCAACCTCGCCGAGTGGGACTGGGTGAAGTGGCTCCCCCACGCGCAGAGCGGCCGCGAGGTCGACGCCGTCGGGCCTCGCCGCATGGTGGTCACCAACATCAACGACCTCGGCGCTCTGCTTCCCACGGAGGTCGGCGAGCGCGCCCGCTGGGGCACCGACGACCGGATCCCCACCCCTCAGGTCGTCGTCATCGTCGACGGCGGCTCCGTCCCGCACGGCAACCACGTGCTCCCCGACGACGGCATCCAGGGCGTCACCGTGATCGACCTGCCGACCCACTGGGACGAGCTGTTCGACTCCAGCAGGGTGCGGTTCCTGATCGACGACGAGGAGCCCGACGAGAACAACACCGTCCCCGGCTACCAGGTGCGCGTACGCATGGACCCGGTCCGGCTGCGCGTCGACCAGATGAGCATGGCCGACGCCGAGGCCTACGCCCGCCGTCTGACCGCGCTCTACACGGTCGCTCCGGAGGGCTCGGACGCGGCCGCCGAGACCCCGCAGGACACCGAGATCGCGGCGCCGAAGGACTACATGGCGCTGCTCGGCCTGGGCGACGTACGCTCCTTCGACCCGGAGGTCGCCTGGCGTCCCCGCGCCAACCGCGACCGGCTGCGCGTGCCGGTCGGTGTCGGTGAGGCCGGCCAGCAGGTCTACATGGACATCAAGGAGTCGGCCCAGCAGGGTATGGGGCCGCACGGCCTCGTCATCGGTGCGACCGGTTCCGGTAAGTCCGAGTTCCTCCGCACCCTCGTCCTCGGCCTGGTGCTCACCCACCCGCCGGAGGTTCTCAACCTGGTGCTGGTCGACTTCAAGGGAGGCGCGACGTTCGCCGGGATGGCGGGCATGCCGCACGTCTCCGCGGTGATCACCAACCTCGAGGGCGAGCTCACCCTGGTCGACCGTATGCAGGACGCGCTCTCGGGTGAGATGACCCGTCGCCAGGAGCTGCTGCGCGAGGCGGGCAACTTCTCCTCGCTGAAGGACTACGAGAAGGCCCGTACGCAGGACCCGTCGATGGCTCCGCTGCCGTCGCTGTTCATCGTGGTCGACGAGTTCTCCGAGATGCTCTCGGCCAAGCCCGAGTTCATCGACCTGTTCGTCGCGATCGGTCGTCTGGGCCGGTCGCTCGGCATCCACCTGCTGCTCGCCTCGCAGCGCCTCGAGGAGGGCCGCCTGCGCGGCCTCGACTCCCACCTCTCCTACCGCGTCGGTCTGCGTACGTTCTCCGCGCAGGAGTCCCGGACCGTGCTCGGTGTGCCGGACGCCTACGAGCTCCCCGCCGTCCCCGGCCTCGGTTACCTCAAGCCCGACCCGACCACCCTGCAGCGGTTCCGGGCGGCGTACGTCTCCGGGCCACCGGCCGCGGGGTCGCGGATCCGCCGCGACGAGGGCGGCAAGCTGCAGGGCATCTTCCCGTTCTCGATCGCGGAGGTGAAGCAGCTGGCGATGCCGGTCGAGGAGGAAGAAGAGCGTCCGGCGGCACCGGTCGTGGGTGCCGACGGCGTCGAGAAGTCGATGCTCGACATCGCCGTCGACCGGATGACCGGCCACGGCACGCCTGCCCACCAGGTCTGGCTGCCGCCGCTCGACATCCCCGACACGCTCGACTCGCTGATGCCCGACCTGACCACCACCCCCGAGCTCGGCCTGCACTCGCCGGCCTGGAAGCGGCTCGGCGGTCTGGTCGTGCCGCTCGGCATCGTCGACAAGCCGCGCGAGCAGCTGCGTGACACGCTCACCGTCGACCTGCGTGGGGCCGCCGGCCACGTCGCGGTCATCGGCGCGCCGCGCACCGGCAAGTCGACCACGCTCCGCACCATCGTCACCTCGATGTCGCTGACCATGACGCCGCAAGAGGTGCAGTTCTTCGTGCTCGACTTCGGTGGCGGCACGTTCGCCCCGCTGGCCAAGCTGCCGCACGTCTCCGGTCTCGGCACGCGTTCCGAGCCGGACGTCGTACGCCGCGTCCTGGCCGAGATCTCCGGCATCATCGACCGCCGCGAGGCCTACTTCCGGGCGCAGGGCATCGACTCGATCGAGACCTACCGCACCCGCCGCGCCCGCGGCCAGGCCGACGACGGCTGGGGCGACGTCTTCCTCGTCATCGACGGCTGGGGCACGCTCCGCGCCGACTTCGACGACCTCGAGTACGCCATCCAGGAGATCGCCCCGCGTGGCCTGACCTTCGGCGTACACATCGTCGCTGCGGCCGGCCGCTGGGCCGAGTTCCGCTCCTCGATGCGCGACGTCTTCGGCACCAAGCTCGAGCTGCGACTCGGTGACCCGATGGACTCCGAGCTCGACCGCAAGCTGGCCGCGCTGGTGCCGACCGGGCGTCCAGGTCGAGGCATCGTCAAGGAGAAGCTCCACTTCCTCAGCGCCCTGCCCCGGATGGACGGTGACGGCTCCGCGGCGACGCTGGGTGACGGCGTCGACGACCTGATCTCCCGGGTTTCCGCAGCGTGGCAAGGTCCTGCCGGGCCGAAGCTGCGACTGCTGCCGGAGAAGATCACGATCGAGCGGGTCCGGGACCAGGCCGGGGTCACCGAGGACAATCCCGGCAAGCGACTGCTTCTGGGCATCAACGAGAAGGAGCTGGCTCCGGTCGGCCTCAACCCCGACGCCGAACCGCACCTGCTCGTCTTCGGCGACGGTCAGTCCGGCAAGTCCACGCTGCTGCGCAACATCGCCCGCGAGATCATGCGGACGCACTCGCCGAAAGAGGCCCAGATCGCGGTGGTCGACTACCGGCGCTCGATGCTCGGCGAGATCCCGGACGACTACCTGGTCAGCTACCTCACCTCGGCCACCCAGGCGACACCCGCTCTGAGCGATCTGGCGGACTACCTCTCGAAGCGGATCCCGGGGCCGGACGTCACGCCCGAGCAGCTGCGCAACCGGTCCTGGTGGACGGGTGCGGACCTGTTCCTGCTGGTCGACGACTACGACCTGGTCGCCACGCAGCAGGGGTCGCCGGTCGCACCCCTGCAGCCGCTGATGGCTCAGGCACGCGACGTCGGCCTGCACGTGATCATCGCCCGCCGCTCGGGTGGAGCATCGCGATCGCTCTACGAGTCGGTCATCCAGTCGATGCGCGACCTGGCCATGCCCGGCCTGCTGCTCTCCGGCAACCCCGACGAGGGTCCGCTCATCGGCAGCCTGAAGCCGGTCCCGACGCGGCCGGGTCGTGGCCGCCTGGTCACTCGCGACCGCGGTGTCGAGGTCGTGCAACTGGCGTGGAGCGAGTCCTCGGTGTAGCTCGCCTCGTCCCGAGCGAGACAGAACGGCCCGCGACCTGATCCAGTCGCGGGCCGTTCCAGTTGATCCAGAGGTTGATCTAGAGGGTCCCGGTCCCGTTGTTGTTGGACGCCTTGCGCAACGGGGGGTGGGGCTGGAACTGGTCGGCCCCCGGCATATCCCAGGTCTCCGCGGTGAACTGGTCCTTGCCAGAGATCAGGACCGAGGCCTTGTTGAGGTATTCGTAGTCCCCGTCCCCCGCACGCAGCGGGTTGACCAGGTCGTCGCGGCCATCGCCGTTGACGTCGGACACTGCGGGAATCTGGGAACCGCTGACGGCGTCGTCGTTCCTGACCGGGTCGTCGATGTCCCACGACGGCTCGTGGACGAACTTCTTGCCCTCGGGGTCGAAGGAGTAGACCCGCAAGGCCCACTTCTGCTCCACGACCTCCTGGGTGATCATCTCGTCCTTCCCGTCACCGGTGAGGTCGGCGAAGATGGCGGTCCCTGCGGACCGGTCACCGTCGGGTCCGGGCACCTCGAGCTCCGTCTTGGTGAGCTTCGATCCCTGGCTCATCAGCAGCACAGCTGCGGCCGGCGACCTCTCCCTGGCGCCCATGACGATGTCGGCCCGCTTGTCGCCGTCGAGGTCACCGACCTCGAAGTTGATGTCGAACGTGGTGCCGTTCCAGGGCCCGGTATACCAGTCGGCGCTCTTGGCCCAGGTGTTGTCGGCCTTGCTCAGCATGACCGTGACGTGGACCTGGAGGTCCTCGAGCTTCCCGAGCTCTGCGTCGTCCGCAGGCAGCTTGGTTCCGTTGCCGACGGAGATCATACCGATGTCGTCGCGTCCGTCACCGTTGAAGTCGGCGCAGAACATGGCCAGGCGCTTGCCCGAGACGGGGACCTGGATGGAGCCGTCCGGTTGATCCTTGGCGTTCGACTCGACGCTGAAGGTCGACCCGACGCCGGACAGCTGAACAACGTCGACCCGACCGTCGGCATCCAGATCACCGAGCAGGTTGCCGAACCGGAGGTTCTTCTCGGTGCCTGTCTTGAACGTCTTGCCCGTCGAGGCGAACAAAGTGGCAGCCTCGCTGTCCGAGGCATAGCTCAAGCCGAGGAAAGGCGCGCCTAGAACCACGTCACCCAACCGGTCTCCGGTGATGTCCCCGCTCACGGCGGGCTTGGGCTTCTCCGGGGTGTTCTCCGTGGTGGTGAGCGTGATCCCGAGCGCGGCACCACCTGCGACGAAGACCGCCGCTGCCGCCCCCGCGGCAACCCACCACTTGGTCTTGGCGCGCTTGAGCGTGACGGTCGCGCCGGAGGCGAATCCCATCTGACGTCCCGCCATCGCAGCGAACCGGTCCCGGACTCGGACGGCGTCGCTGGACCGTCCGACCGGGTCCTTGGTGAGCAGGCCGCCCTGACCCGAGAGCAGATCGTTGGCCTGCAGGGTGAAGTCGTCGCGCCCGGGCAGCGTGGGGATCGGCTGGGAGCTGTGGGCCATCGCGGTCTCGACGTCGTTCGCCCCGGTGAAGGGCACAGCACCGGTGACCAGCTCGTAGAAGAGACAGCCCAGTGAGTAGAGATCGGTCGCCGGGCTGGCCGGCGCACCCATCGCGCGCTCGGGCGCCAGATAGTCCCAGGCACCCGAGTGGATGCCGGGCCGAGCCGTCGCGGAGTCGTCGGCGCGCGCCGCGGCGAAGTCCGAGAGATAGGCGTACGGCGGGTTGTTGCCGTCACGCAACAGGATGTTCGACGGCTTCACGTCGCCGTGCACCACCCCGACCTCGGGTGAGTGGATCGCGGCCAGGCCATCGGCGATCTGCGCGCAGATGTCCGCCGCCATCGGCCCCGGAAGGCGACCGCGGGACTTCAGCAGAGAGCCGAGATCACCGCCGTCGGCATACTGCGAGACCAGGTACGGAGCGCCGTCGCTGGTCCGGCCGTTGGTGTAGACGCCCATGATGTGGGGCGAGTCGAGCTTGGCCATCAGGGTGGCCTGCTTGTCGAATCTCGACACGAACTCCGGGTCGCGGGCGCTCCGCCCGAGGAGCACCTTGATGGCGACCGCGCGATTGAGGCGGGTGTCGGTGGCCCGGTAGACCACCGCACTGTCGTTGGCCGCCACCTGCTGCTCGAGCCGGTAGGGCCCGATCATCCCAGGGGTGTCCTGCGGCGCAGCCGGTGGCGGCGGGGGCGACGCTGACGCAGCCGGTCCCTGTGTAGGAGCCAGTGTGGGCGCCTGCGTCGGAACTTGCGCCGAAGGCGGCGGAGGCGGAGGGGGTGGTGCCTGGGTCGAAGGTGGTGGGGGCGGCGGTGGCGGCGTACCGGTTGGCCCACCGGGTCGAGCGATCCGGGGCCGGATCGTGGTCTTGTCAGGATCGTCGACGGCCGGACGCTCGAACGAGGGCTGAGGACCGCGAGGGGTGTCGCCGGGGATTCCGTTGGAATCGCTCATCCGATGGTTCCTCCCATGATGTTGTATCGACGCACGTCTTCGGGTGACGATTTCCATGTCGCCAGCTCATGGCCCTGGAACGAGCCTTCCTTCGCTGCCAAAGCCACATAGAACGTGTACGGACTGTCGCTGGTGTCCTGGGAGGCCGCGATCACGTCGGTCAGCCCGTCCCCGTTCACGTCAGCAAGGGTGACGGGATACCTGCTGGTGGTCTTGAGCGTGTTGCGGGGTTTGGGAAGCTTTCCGCGAGTGGCGATCGAGAACTCGGCCAGGTCGTCGCTGAAGGTGCCGATCGTGATCGTCTGCCCCTCGCCCCGTCCGGACTCGCCGACGACGATCTCGTCCCGGCCGTCGCCGTCGACGTCCCCGGCGACGATCGAGCTGATCCCCTTGTGCTTGAAGGAGAACGACTTGGCCTCGGCGATGGTGGCCCCTTCTCCCTGATAGAGGTCCAGCTCCGAGGTTCCACTCGTGAGCGTCTTGTCCTCGGGCTCACCCGCAGCTCGATTCAGCACCACCAGATCAGCCTTCTTGTCACCGGTGAACTCACCCACCACGACCTGCTCCCTGGTGTCAGCCGGATAGGCCGCGAACTGCGTCGGCTCCGCAAACCCCGAACCGGTGCCGCGATAGACCCAGATGGCGCCGTCCCCGACCGTTCTGCCCTGCCTGTCGAGGTCCGGGTCCGGGTTGCCGAAGGTCGTGGCCATGAACAGATCGGCGACACCGTCACCGTCGAAGTCGTCGGCGCCCAGGTCGTAGTAGAACGTCGACCCGGCCATCTTCTTGCCCTGCTCGACGACCCCCGCCGGCGCTTTGAGCGATCCCTCCAGGTCACCATGGAAGTTGAAGCCCTTCTCGCTCCGTACAAACGTGATGAGCGAGTTCTTCCCATCGCCGGTGAAGTCGGCGCAGAGCGGAAACACCTCGCTCCCGTCGTTGTCCTCGGGGAGGGCGGGGTCGTCGTACGTGACGGGTTTCGACGGGGTCAGCGTGCGCCCGTCCGACTTCCAGGTGACCACGTCGACGCCCTTGCCGTCGGGATTCTGGGTGTTGGTGACCACGTCCCCGAACTTGTCGCCGTTCACGTCCGCGTACGCAGCGCCCTTGACGGTCGGCACGATGGGCTCGGGCCCGTGCTCGACCCAGGGCTGAGTGATCGCCAGCGCTCCGCCGACCCCGAGGGCGGCCACGCCGACCATCGCCGCACCGACCCGGAGCGGGGTGATCTTGGACGGCCGCGCGGCCTCCTCGATCAGGATCGCCTCGCTCTCGGACGGAGCCCGCACGGCCGCGACCGGGATCGGTAGCGGGTTCGGGTCGGTCATGGAGGGCGCCGGCACGAGCTGAGCGGGAGCGGTGATCTCGCGCAGCTTCAGCAGGTCGTCCTTCAACGCGGCGGCGCTCTGATAGCGCTGGCGGCGGTCCTTCGCCATCGAGAGCTGCAGGATCCGGTTGGCTTCCCTGGTCCACTCGTCGGTGCCGACGAACTGCGGGATCGGCGCGTTCTGGTGCGCCATCGCGACCTGCACGGCCGCGCCCGAGTAGGGGATCTTGCCGGTCAGCGTGAACCACAGCATGCAGCCCGCGGCGTAGACGTCCCTCGACGGTTCGGGCTTGATCGGGAGGCCCTGCGCGTCGCGCTCGTCGCGGATGTATTCGGGCGCCAGATAGTTCCACGTGCCCGTGATCCCGCCGGCCGGCGAGTCCGACGACGACGTCGCGATCCCGAAGTCGCACAGGTAGCCGAAGAGGTCGAGCGGGCTCGCGGGATTGCGTACGAGGACGTTCGACGGCTTCACGTCCTGGTGGATGATCCCGACCTGGTGGGCGTCGTGGAGCGCTCCGGCGACCTGAGCGTTGACCAGGCACGCCAGGTGCGGGGCCAACGGCCCCTTCGAACGTACGAGCCCGGTCAGGTCGCCACCCTTGATGAACTGGGTGACGATGAACGGGCTGCCCTGCTGCTCGCCGATGTCATAGATCGCGATGATGTGGGGCGACCTGATCTGGGCGAGGGTCTGGCCCTCGCGGATGAACATGTCGATGAACTGCCGGTCGGCGAGGTGGGCGTGCACCATCTTCAGCGCGACCTGGCGTTCGAGCCTGGTGTCGAATGCGTCGTAGACGACGCCCATTCCACCTTCGCCAAGAATTCGGTCCAGGCGGTAGTGTCCGAACACTGCCCCGGGATGAAGCGTCGTCATGCCCGCACCCTATGCAAGGGCCGCAGAACCCAACCACTCAAATCTGCGAAAAGTCGTCTACTTCTTGGTCGGGGACCACTCGACGACGGTCGAGACGAGCGGCGCGACCGGTCCGGACCGCGGACGTACGCTGTCGACCTTCTTGTCGCTCACCGTCACCGTCGGGTTCATCACGATCGGCACCACGATCGAGTCCCGGACCAGCGTCTTCTCGATCTGGACGCGTACGTCGCGGGCCTCGTAGGGATCGGCGGTGCGGGCCAGCTCGCTGATCAGCCGGTCGCGGTCGCGGTCGCCGCCGCCGGTCGCGTTCTGGCTGCCCTTGCTGCCCCACTGCGCCGAGATCTCCTCCGGCGTCTGCGGGATCGGGATCCGAGCGAGGACGGCATCCCACTTGTTGCCCGACAGCACCTTGTCGGCGCCGGAGACACCACAGTCGGTGGTGGACCAACCCTCGTCGTCGACGACGTTCGCGATGGTGTCGTAGGCGCCCGAGGCGAACGCGCTCGACTTGTCGTAGGCGATGCACACCCGGGCACCGCGCGGGGCCGCGGCGTCCTCGGAGGCGCCGAACTTGGTGGAGAACCCGGAGTCCTCGGTCGCGATCTGGTAGCCCTCGCCACCCGGCGGGAAGAGCACGACATCCGTGGCTTCGTACGCCTCGGCCCACTCGCCCGCGCCGCCCTCGGCGATGTCGCCTCGGGGCACGGCGCGCAGATAAGCCGTGCGGGTGTTCTTGCGCTGGAACAGGCCACGGTCGGTGCGGAGGATCAGCGCCCACATGGTGCCGTCGTGGGCGTTCGCGACCCCGTAGTCGCGACGCTCGAGGTCGCGCACCTGCTTCCGGTTGGCCTTCGTCGGGGCCACCTGGACGACATCGACGGTCTCCCCGAGGCTGTCCAACGCGTCCTCGCTCGCCGGGGTCAGGCGTACCTGCTCGTAGGTGGGCCTGGCCTCGCCCGTGTATTCGGGGTTGACCTCGAGGTCGACCTCCTGCCCGGCCTCGCCGGCCGCGATCTTCGCGATCCGGTAGGGGCCGCTGGACAGCAGCGCCTCCTCGGCTGCCTTGCCGTCCTCAGCGACCGTGAACGCGGTCTTCCATGCCTCCGCGATCTTGGTCAGCTTCGCGGTGTCGGACTCCTCGATGGCGGTCTCGACGACCTCCTTGGCCTCGATCGGGTCCTCGATCTTCAGCGCCTTCTGGCCGACCACGTGAGCCGGGACGGCGACGTCCAGGGCCGTACGCCAGTCGACCACCGGAACCACCAACGGAACCTCGATGGCCCGCGCGCCCTCGTCGACCTCAGGGATGTAGGCGCTCTTGGTCAGGCCGGTGGGGACCGCACCGAAGTCGACCGTGCCGTCCGAGCTCCCCTCCTTCGGGGTGCCGAAGTAGCCCGAGGTCGCCGCCCAGGCGAGCATGAGGTCGGCGGTGTCGATCGGCACTCCGTCGGACCAGTTCGGCTCAGCGAGGTCGTAGCGAACCCGGGCCTGCTTGTCGCCCTCCATCGTGACCTTGCCGAAGGTCTCGTCCATCTCGACGGTGTCGTCGACGAGGGTGCCGAACGCCCCGCGGGTGAGTGAGGCGATGTCGAGGTTTCCGTCGGTCACGCTCTCCGCGCTCGCCGGGTTGGTGCTCGTCAGGGTCCCTCGCCACGCGACCGCGACCTCCGAGCCCTCCTCCACCGACGCCGGCAGATCACCCGAGCAGGCGGTTGCGACGAGCGCCAGGCTGGCAACGGAAACGAGCCCCACGCGACGACGTGCCCCAGGATGCACCTTCAAGTCCCCTCTCCGAGACAACGGACGCCCAGATCCTAACGAGCCCCTCGCACGGGCTGCCACCGACGTATCCGGTCCCGGGAGTTTCAGTACGGAGCCGAGTTGTGGGAGCTCTTGCCCTTGCCGACCTTCTTGTACCGCGCGGCGTGGAGCGCCGGGCCGGTCTTGGCGCGGAGCACCCTTCCATCCTCGCCTGCCGACCACGTCGGTGCCGCCGGCCAGCGCCGCATCAGTTCGTTGCGGAATCCGCGTCCGGTCATGTTGGTGACAGCAGTGCCGATCAGAGCGAACACGAGAAGTGCGGCCGATCCGGCGACGATCGAGAGCTCCAGATCCTGATGCGGCAAGAAGAAGATCTCCAGATCAGACTCTTCACGCATACCAGCGATGTACGCCGCAGCTCCGACGATCAGGCCAAACGCGGAGAGGACCACTGTCATCTTGGTGAGCGGGTGAGTGCTTCGCCCGGCGTGGTGTGCCAGAACCGCATCCTCGGGTCGTTCGGACATCGGGTCGGCCAGCCGCCGCCGAAGATCGTTCACCTCCGAACGGCGTTGGATCCAATCGATCAGCGTTCCGCCGGCCGCCAAGAGGATTGCGACCACCATCGCCGCCACGAATGAGCTGAACCCCCAGCCGAGAATCCGCTCGACGATCGAGCCGTATTCAGTCGTGTCGCATTGCTGGGCCGGGCGGGAGCCTGGGACCGTCGAGCACCGCATGCCCAGAGACAGTTGGAGGACCACGAACCCGAGCACCGCGACGATCGTGGCTGCGTAGATGACCTTGTCTGCCAACCGGAACGCGTTCCTCGCTGACCTGGCGCGGGACGGGGCTCGGCGTGCTCGCTTCCAGGCGTTCGCCTCATCCTCGGTGCTCCAGTGTGCTGCGATCGCCTTCTGCCTGCGTTCCTGCGCAGCGGCGAGTCGCTGGGGCAGGTAGAACGCCAGAGGGACCATCAGCCCAGCCCAGGCAAGCGCAACGGCGCTGATCACAAGAGGCTCGGTCGCGTCGTCCCGGGTGAACGCGATGCCGAGACCGATCACACCGAATAGCGCCAGGGACCCTCCGGTGCCCAAAGCGAAGTAGACGAGCTGCTTTCCCGGTTCACGGGTCACAGCCTCGATCTGCTCGGGCGACGGCACCTGCTGTCTGTCAGCCCCGCCTCGGGTCGCACGGACGATCGCCCGTGACGTGGTCACTTCCCGCAGACACGTCGCCAATGCGTACCCTCCCCATGCGGCGACGCCGGCCGCCGCAAGCAAAGGGAGCGCGATCAGCAGGAGTGCATCGACAGCGTTCGCGACACCGGGGTCGCCCAGCAGCCCTTCGTCGGCCATGATCCCCACGCCCAGCACCAGCACGAACGTGCCGCCCAGACCGCACAGGAACGGTAGCGAGATGCGAACGACCGCATGCACAAACTCGGCAACCAGACCGATCGGGTACTCGTGCCAGTGCCAGGGATTCTCCTGAGCGCCGTCAGAGTTCATTGTGAGACCACCGTTCCGAGAGACCTACGTGCCCAGGCCACATGTCACCCGGCAGGTTAACGGGTGGGCGATGCGGCGCCGGTAATATCCCCTGCGCACCGGTTGTCAAAGTAATCGATGGTCGACAGTCACGGGTCCGGTGCTCATGCCCCTATCTGGCGTCCTCGGGAACAGTCACAGTTGAAGGGACCACTTTCCATGCGTATCCGCCCCGCGGGCCGTCTCGGCCTGCTCCCCGCGATCGGCCTCGGCCTCACTCTCGCCCTCACCGCTTGCGGTGGCTCTGAGGAGTCCGCCTCCGACACCGAGGCCTCCGCCCCGGCTGCGGCAGAGTCAAGCGACCCTGCCTCGGAGGCCGCTGCACCGGCCGGCGCTGAGAAGGAGGTGAAGATCGGCCAGACCCTGAAGGACCCCGACATGGGCGACACCATCGAGGTCATCTCCGCGGTCCGCGACTTCCCCTCCAAGGAGTCGGCTGACGTCATCGCCGACGGCGGCGAGATCGTGCTGCTCCAGGTCAAGATCAAGCCGGGCCAGGAGTACGGCGGCCGGATCTCGGACGGCAACTTCCAGATCTCCTGGGACAACGGCGCCGACTTCTGGACCCCGGACACCTCCCAGCTGGAAGAAGAGCTGACCGCAGCCAAGCGCACCCCGTTCGACGACATCTCGCGCCGCGATGGTGGCGAGGTCACCGGCTGGATCGCCTTCGAGGCCGACGAGAAGGCAGACACCTACCTCATCGAGTACTCGCGCGCCGGCGCCAAGGTCATCGGCTCCGACAAGGAGATCGCCGAGTTCAAGAAGCAGATCGAGATTCCTGCTTCGTGAGACGCTGATATGCCGATCGGCGGGACGACGTGGCGCAACGTCGTCCCGCCGAGTCATTTCTCAGATTCAGCGAATCTGCTTGTCACTCGAGTCGAACTCGCGCCATCCAACGTGCCGGTACTCGAGCACCCGCCGCCACTCCCGCTCGTCCAACCCGTCGAGTTCCGACCAATAGCCCAAAGGCATCTCACGGAGCCGGATCTGGTCTCCTTCGTCCACGTCGACCAGCCGACGTTGGATGAGGATCTCCAGAAGCCTGTTGCGCGCCTTCCTGGCCCGCAGACGCTGGCCAGAACGCCGTGGCCCACGCGGCGGCGGCTTGCGACTCTTCGGTCCACCCTCAGGCTTCGACACCAACTCGAGAACCAGATGGACCGTTCCCAAGATCGCGGCGACAAGCGCCAACCCAGCCAGCCAAGGCATCTCGGGAAGGTCCAGGACCATAACCAAGACGTACGCCGCGCCCGCTCCGATCGCGGTGACAGCCGCGGTCGCGACCCGTGGACGCTTCGCCGGCGGGTCCCCCACCACATGGACAGTCCCGTACCGGCCGTCAGAATCGCAAGCCCGAATGCGAGCCGGGCCAGCCACAGCAGTCCCTCTGCGCCGGTGCTCTGGGCAGGGGCGAGCGCGACCAGGGCGAGCCCGATCACGGCGGCCCCGAAGAGTGGCAGCGCAATCAGAGCAGCGATGCCAACGCCGACGAAGCCCATGAGCTTCAGCGCGAACATTCCTGGCAAAGGCGGGTAGTCGCGATCGAGCACGGCTGCCTCCGCCTCGCCCCAGTTCAACGGCTGCGAGAACCGCGCCGTCCGTGCCCAACTGTCGACCGCCTCGCGCGCCCACGCCTTCTCTGCTTCATCGACCTAGCGCGCCCATGCCACGAGCATCTTAGGCGCCTTCGCCATCGTTCACTCGCCCTTCCTGGCCAGCCACTTTGGATTGACCGCCAACGCCGTGACGTAGACGTCCTTGGTCGGGAAGTCGACGTCCTTCACGTCCACCTCCAGGGCAATCGAGGGCTCACCGGTCGCCAGATCTGTACGAACCAGGTTCAGTTCGGTCAGTTCGGTCCAAACCCTTTGACCGCTACCGCCGCGCTTCCGACGCTTGTGAAGATCACCATCCGTGGTAACCGTGTACGCGGCCTTGGCTGAGTAGGTCAACACGTCGGCGTCGAGCCCGACGTACCCCTCCAGATTATCGACCACTTCATGCGCCCTGATCGGTCCAGTAGCGGTAGTCGGAAGCGGTGCGCTGTACATCGCGTAATCGGCAACCCAGAAGAGCCGACCGTCGACCACCGTCATCGCTGATGGTCCACCGATAAGCGAGGTTTCGCCCGGGGGATAGACGATCTCATGGTCAACGGCGACGCGCGCCGCCGGCGTTCCCTTCGCGGTGTTCCAGGTGCGGACGAAGTGCTGCTCGGAGTCGGTATCCGACCACGGTTCGTAGATGACTCCGTCGACGCAAGGCGACTTCGTTCCCGGGGTCGCCGATCTCTCCAGGGTGGTCAGGATGTCCGCGCCGTCATACGGGTACACCGATGCCAACGCCGCGCGATCCCACTGACTCTCTGGGACCGACTGGCTGTCTTCCGCGAACGCCTTGGTGCCCGTTCCTCGTCCGGACGCGTATACACGGTCTCCACACACCGCCGCCGTCGACGTGTCGCCGTACGGAGCCACCCGGGTGGCCGCTTTGCCGCTCTCCCCGTCGATGTAGGTCACAAACGGGTCCTCGGACGAATCCTTGGGGCTGAACCCCACCAACGTCCCCTTCGCAACCTGCACGCGATACCACTCGTGGTCGGTCTCGACCGTCTCGCCCCCACTAGTACGCTTGCTCGCGGTGAGGCCGGCTTCGTCGACCGTGTAGTCGTGGGTCGGATCCGAGGTTGTGATCCCGTGCTCCGTCCAGGAGATCCCAGCTGTCTCGATCCCCTCGAGTTCGATCGCTCGAGTCTTTCCTTCGGGCGAGACCAGCACGAGGTAGCTGGAGTCGTCGTCACCCTCCTGGACCCGCAGCGCCAGGACCGCATCCTTGATCGCGAAGTCCTCCGGCGGCGGACCGACCGCACACCCGGAAACCATCGCCGCCGTGGCCACCGCCATCGCTGCCAAACCCCGAGCCACCGTTCACATCCCGCCGTCAGTAGATGAGTAAAGGGATGCTCAGGGTAACGACCCCCCGCCGCGACCTGACACCGGCGGGCTCCTCGCCACGGGCTAGGGTGTGGGCCCTCAACCTCGGGTAAGTGGAGCAAACATGAGTTTTGGTGCTGTCGCCGCGCTGCTGATCGGCATCGCGATGCTGATCCTTCCGGCATGGCTGACAATTCATCTGGTACGTCGCCGGCGGCGGCTGACGACCTGGTCGCGGACACAAGCGACCATCCGTCACGTCTGGAAGCAGAAGCACCAGTCGTCGGCCACCGGGTCGACATCGACGGAGACGACCATCCACGCGCGCTACGAATACCGCGACGCCGCCGGGATCCAGCACATCGGCGAGGTGGAGCACCTGGCGAACCCAAAGGTCGGCGACGTCGTCGAGATCATCTACGACCCCGACGACCCGAAGACGAATGAGACCGTCTCCGGCGGCTCCGTCGTGGGTCGGATCGTCAACTACAGCGCCGTCTTCATCGTGTTCGGCGGGATCGGGATCTTTCTGATCCTCGCCTCGCTCGGCCTGATCTCGGCGTAGCGACCACGACGATGACTGACCTGTTTGGAGCACTTGGCCTCGCGCTGATCGGCGCGCTGATCTGCGCCTCCGGCTACCTCAACTTCCGTGATGCCAAGAAGGGAGCGCGAGGCGGCCGCCGCTGGTCTCGGACGACCGCCCATGTCACCAAGACTTGGAAACAGGATGTCAGCGGCGCAGCGGGCGACATGATGCACCACGTCAACTACACCTTCACCGCGCCCGAGACCGGCGGCTCCTACTACGGCCACAGCGAGCACAGCCCTCGCGGCGTGGCAACCGGCGATGACATCGAGGTGATGTATGACCCCAAGGCTCCCTACAACAACGAGCTGCCCGCGGCGCGCTCCGCGATGTGGTTCTTCCCGATCGCCTTCGGCGTCCTCACCATCGTCGGTGTACTCATGACCCTCGCAGGTCTGGTCGGCGCGGTCGTCATCCTTGTCGACCTGATCCGCTAACGCGCCTGCTCAGCTCCGAACCAGCAGCAAGAGACGTGCGTCGACGCCTACGCGATCGTCATGAGCCTGGTGCCGAAGCGAGGATCGCAACGGCGAATCGGCATAGCCATCAGCAGTCCATCCCGAGACCAGTCAACGACGCTTCGCGTCTAAGCGCGCGGCGGCGACCAGCGAAGCGTCGAGACACACACGTCGAACGCCGTCTTCCAGCCCACGAACAACGGGTCTGTCGCCGCCATCTCCACCGGACGCGCGACCGACGCCGTGAGCTGAAGACCGCGGCGGTGGTTCGACCCAGGGATCGGTGTCACGTACACGATCGAGGTCATCACGATCGAGCCGCCCTGGAGGTCCTTCGTCGACTCGCGTTCGAAGCGGATGAACCGCTTGTCGCCGAAGAGGGGCTTGGCGTCGTACGTCTGGATCGCATGCGTCACATAGCCATCCAGGCTCTCGCCGTTGGGCGCGCGCCGGATCGTGGCGAACATCGAACCCGGGATGTAGACGTCGCCGGTCGGCGCCGCGGTGGGCGCGAAGTAGGCGATCACGTTCTGCTGCTTCATGAGCGAGAACGCCTGATCCATCTGCATCCGAAGGTGCGCGTGCAGATCGGGCCGGTTGGCCTCCATGCAGCGCCGCTTGATCTCGGCGTCGATCGCTTCTCGGTCGGAGGCGTTGGGAACGTGGCGCTCCCAGCCATCGAGGAGCTTCAGGTGGAACTCCGGGTCCTTGGGCGCGCCCAGCATCTCCCTCAACGAACTTGCACTGTTCCCAGACATTTCAAGCCTTTCCGTCAGCACTAGCAGTCAGAGGACTACGGTCCAGTGCATCAAATTCGTCGTAAGAAACGATGGAACGCGAGCGAAGCGTGGTCAGTGCTTGACGCCTCAAGGCGAGAAGCGTGTCGATCTCGTCCGACGTCAACGCGTTGACGTCGACCGCCGGCGGCTTCTCCTTCGAGTAGAGCCGGAACTCCGCGACGATCACCGCGATGCCGAACACCAGCAGCAACAGCGGTGCGATCACGAGGGGAACGCGCGGATAGGCATCCGCGTCGCTCATGAAGATCAGGACCAGAAGCAGGACGGTCGAGACCAGTACGAAGACCGAGAACCCGAACAGGGATCGGTCCCACTGCCGGTGAGTCGACCGGACCCACGGCACGAAGTGGTAGAGCAGGGCCAGGAAGCCGAGCGCGGAGCCGATGTAGACGCACGGGACCTCGAAACCCGGCGAGAAGTCTTCGGAGAGCTTCCTCGTGCCTCCGCCGCTGGCAAAGATCGCCACGGAGAACAGGGGTCCCGCCAGACCGATGAGCGCGATCCAATACATCAACCTGGCCGCGAGGTTCGCTGCGCCCGAGCGGCGACGCTTCCTCTCGGCTGCTTCCAGCTCGATCTGCGCGTAGTCCAGAACGACTCGATTCAGCTCGTTGATGTCGAAGCGATCGAAGTTGCTGTGCACCGTTGCCCAGTTGCCCGGATCAATCGCTGCCGCCTTAGGCATTGGAAAGGTGCTCCCATTCGTCAACGTGGTTTCGTGTGAGACCCGGAACCGGGCTGGCCTCGAAGGGACGACCGTCCGGATCGAGGAGAGAAAGACTCGAGAGAATGACCGGCATCTGAGTGATCGTGAGCTGGAACGCCAACGGCAGACCGGACTCCACGATCAGGCCCACACCACCGGCGTCGCCGCTGAAGGCATAGACCGCCGTGGACAGGTGCAGATCCTGTCCGTCGACGGTCTCGTCCCGCGATGCGATGCACTTGATGCCGGGGCCCATCGCCGCACCGATGCACTCATCGACGTCGAAACCCGACTTCTCCCAGGCCTTGACGTCCAGGTCGCCAGCTTCGGCAAGGACTACTCTGACGCGGCTGGCAATCGGGACCGTCATCGGCCAGTGAAGCATGGTGACCAGCCTGCCCGGCTCACCGATGCTGGCGAGGGAATCCGTCAGAATGCGGCGTACGTCCTCGTCGGACTGCCGGCTCGCGTTGCTGCCGAACCACTCGCGGACACGGGCGCACTCGGCTGACACCCACGTGTCGGCGCCCTGCCCCAGGTCGCTGGGAACGAGCGTCCATTCGCGTTGTGGGTAGATTCCTTCAGCTCGCCACGTTCCGACCATGGTCGTCCTCCGATTTGATTACAAGCTCCGAGCAGCACACGTCAGTATGGTCGATCGATCGCTCAGGCGAAGATGTCGCCGGCCGAGTCGGGCAGGCCCTGGATCGTGTTCACAGTGCTGTAGAAGGAGTTGGTCTGCTTCGCCAACGCGCCCTGGATGTCACCAGCCGCGCGCCACATCTTGCTGTACGAGCTGATCCGCGTGAAGTCACCGACGTCGAGACCGGCGTGAAGGCTGGTCATGATGTCCGGAAAGGCCTTGAACTTGACGGCGTCCCCGACGCCTCCCGCGGCCTTGTACCCAGCCGAGAACTTGGCGAACTTGGACGCGCCGGCGCCCAGGTCAGTGATCGCATCGGCCATCTTTCCGAACTTGCCGAACGGCACGACGTCGAGAACAGCTAGCACGAGGTCCCAGCCTGAGCACTTTCCGGCACAGAACTGGATGGTCTTCGCAAGGAGTACCAGGGCCGACACCGCCATCGCGATCGCCGCCAGCGGTCCCGCGATGAACAGGCTCGCCACGAAGAGCACCATCGCAACGATCTCCAGGACGGCGATGATGTCGTCGAGGACCTCCCAGAACCCATCCTCGATCTTCCCGGCCATCTCGTTGCCGATGCCGCTGACCGCAGCGTCGTACGCGTCTTCCCAGGAGTCGTAGTAGCCGTCCCAGGTCTCGGCGGCGTTCTCCCAGTCCTTGCGGGCCTGTTCCTTCGCCTCGGCAGCGTCTTCCTCCTGCTGCGCCTCGGGACTGCCTTCCTTAGGACCGGTTCCCGGAAGGTGGGTCGGCGCGCCCTCCATACCGTCGTACTTCGCCCACAGGTCCTCGCAGGTGTCGACCTGCGACCTGATCAGCGGCTGCCACTGCTGAAGCTCTTCGCCGTACTTCGCGATGATCGGCCCGACCGGCCGATAGAGCTGACTGGCCTCGCGGAGGGTCTCGTGGGAGTCACCGATCTTCTCCTGGAGCTTCTCGACGGCCTTGCCGTCCATCTCGCCGCTGGCGAGCTCGTGGGCGGCGATCATCGCCAGTTCGTCGGCGCAGGAGCTCATCATCTCGCCCAGTCGCTCGATGGCGTTCCCGCGCTCAATGATGCCGGAGGGGTTGCCCTCGACGGTCTTGATCTCTCTGCCCTTAGGGGACGAGTCCATGTTCTATGCGCTCCTTGGTCCGAGCAGGTCTGTCGTGGATACGCGTCTTAGACGGCTGCGCCGGAAGATGAGCCTCCGGGCGCCCCGGGGGCTTGAATGGAAGTGTTCGACTGGAACTGAAGGGCAGTCTCGCTGTCCCAGTTCTCGAAGCCGTCGACGACCCCTTTGACGTGCTCTTGGAGCTCTTTCAGACTCTCTTTGAGATCGTCGCGCTTGTCATCCCAGCGCTCCTCGAAGTCCTGAGCCTTGTCCCGAAGGTCACTACGGCCATAGGGGTTGCCGATGTCGGCCTCCAGCTCTTCGGACTGACTTGTCGCGTTCTCGAACTCGCTGACAATCGAGTCGAGCTGCGACGCGATTTTCGCGAGTGTATCGATCTTGATCCTGACGTCCGCCACCGCGCGCTCCCCTTCGATCTTCCGTCAATCTGCCCGGTCAAAGTGCCGAAATGCTGCTGCGGGCGGGGCGAGCACTGATGCGTCGCCCCGCCCAGCAGACAAATGATCAGCCGCCGGCGAGCTGGCTGTCCAGGTCCTGGATCGCCGTGGCCATGTCGCGCAGGGCCTGCGCCATGTCCTCGACACCAGCGATGGCATCCTTCAGACCAGTGGTCATCTCGGTGTAACCGTCCTGGAACTTACCGGACGCCTTCTCCGTCTTGAACCCGTCCTGGACGAGCTCGTCGACGTAGCCCTGGCACTCGTCCAGCGCGGACTCAATGGTGTCCTTGCCCTGGTCGAGCTTGTCGGCGGTGCCGGTCATCTCGTCGTATGTTGCCCCGAAGTCACTCATCGATCATTGCCTTTCCCGCGATTCCAATGCAGGACGCTCCGTCGGAGCGCCGGACGTCACGGTATTGCACGCGACGCGGAGTAGTGAAGCGTAATTCGCGATTCGTTGTCACCTTCGAACAAGGTTCTCTCGGAAGCATCCGAGACGACGGACGCCCAACTCCTAACAACCTCCGTGGGGAACCGGTCGCTGACATAGCCAGACGCCGCTGGGAGGCTGCCAGGAGGCTGCCAGACGGTCCACCAGAGTGTGACCCCCCCTACGACATCCGGATACGGAGATCCCCTGAGCGCTGGGGCCATCGCCGCACTCCTAGTCGGCGTTGCCCTGCTGATCCTCCCGGCTTGGCTGGCGTGGTATCTGGCACGCCGCCACCGGCGTGTGACGGCGTGGCCACGGGCCCAGGCGACGATTCGCAGCGCTCAGAAAGGCCTACCGGTCCTCGTTCATCGAGTCGAGCACAACGGAGACATACGTTCACGCCCACTACGAGTATCGGGACGCCGCCGGAATTCGGCGCATCGGCGAGGTCGAGAATCTCCACAATGGGAAGGTTGGCGACATCATCGAGATCATGTACGACCCCGCCAACCCCGACTCCAGCGACATCATCAACGGCGGCCCAACTGGCGGTCGCATCATCAACTACGGCGCGATCTTCATCATCTTCGGTGGCGGCGGTGCGAGCGCCTTCGCAACCGCCAGAACTCCCAGGGTGGAGGCAACAGGTCTCCGCACCCCGGCTACATAACCTCAGGTGCCTTCTTGGGCTCGGGACCGCTAGCCAGAAACGTCGTGATCACGCGGGGAGCGTCTTGCGATTCTTCACGCCGCCTCAGCCTTCGACATCACCTCGAAACCAGTTGAACACCGCTCCCAGCTCACAGCGACGAGCGCAGAACCAGCCAGCCAGGGCGTCTCAGGATCCAGGACCAGAACCAAGACGTACGCCGCGCCCAGCCCCGATCACGGTGACAGCGGCAAAGGGGCGCGTCTAAACGCGCACTGGCCGACGACAACGGACTCGAGTCGAGAAGTTGCGACACTCAGAAGTCCGGGAACTCATCCGGGTCATCCCATGGCACCTCCGCGCCATCATCGCGAACATAGTGCGAGACCACCGGTCTCGCCGGCGCACTGACCGCACCATCCAATACATCCTGAATTCCACGAATGTACTCTTCGACGAGCTTTGCGTTGCGACGGCCGTCGATCAGGCCGCCGGCGCCCTCAGGAAGACTTTGAACCGCAACGTTGACCGACGATCCCGTGCCACTCTCGACGGCGCGAACCATAACGAGCTTGGGCCACGAGAGTGCTTTCGTTCTCCGCCACAGGATCAGCGCACGGCCCTCGTTGTGAACGGCCTTGATTTCGCACGTCTCGTCATTCTGCGCAACCCCAAGCGCCGCACGAAATACCATGTCGGCAGAGGCGCTAAATTCAGCGCTTCTCCCTCGTTCCGACCCCATTCTGACTCCATCCGATAATTAGCAATCAAGTCGCCTAAACGCGACCTTGGGCATCAAACTTGTGCCAAGTTCCGACACGCATTCTCTGCATGCGCCGCCGTTGATCCGGCGTCAATACGACAAGCCCGCGCTCGACAAGAACGTCCACAACTTCTTCGCGCGCCGCATCGTAGCGTCGTTGCTCCCTGCCGGACTTCGGACCCTCACCAGTCTTGCTCGGTTTCGACACCAAGTTCAGCGCGACCGCCGCGATGGCTAGGACTCCTGCAGCAAGGGCCAACACTTCGAGCCATGACCCAGGGAGTTCACCGTCGTACGACAACCCGACAGCAAATGTCGCAGAGACAGAAACGATCGCTACGACCCCGCCCACAATCGATACCATCGAACGAGACCGCGTGTTCCACCATGTACGAATCGACGTCACCGTCACCACGATGGACACAACGAACATGAAGATCGCGAGAGTCACAAGGCTCTCCTGCGTCCCACGGGACTCGATCATCGTCGCCCATGCAACGAAAAAGGCTCCGATGGCGGGCGAAACGAAAAATATCGAAAGAACTAGGCTCGTCAGAGTCATGATCATGCCTAGAAGCAAGTTCCGCTTACCCACACCTTCTTCCGGCACGAGTCTCAGCGAGATGATTTCTCGCTCCAGGTCACCCCACTTCATCGGCGTCTCTATGTTCGCCGTCTTTGCCCATTCGCGAGCAGATGGGCCTTCATTTGAAGATAGCATTTCGAGCCTTCCGTCGTTCAAGGGCTGAGATTACGTCAAACCGTCGAGCGCGGCCAACGGAGCGTCGCGACACATGAATCAAGCAGGGCTCGCGTCGCGACCATCGGAGGCGAATCCGGCTCTATATCCGGCGTTCGCGCGAAACCCGCAACGAGTTGCAGCGCTTCGCGCCTCTGCGTTCCTGGAACCGGAGTGAGATAGACCAGCGAGTGATTCACGACCGATTCGCCCCCCATTTCAACCGATCGTTCACGCTCGAATCGCAGCGTCCGCGGATCGCCAAACAGCGGCTTTGCACCGAACTGCTTGATCGCATCGCGTACCACCTTGTCCAAGGGAGTCCCCGGCATTCCGGTGCGGATTGACGCATTGATCGACGCGGGAATCACTGTGGATCCAGGGTCACTAGTCGCTGGAGCAAAGAAAGCGAAGACACCGTTCTTTCGCATTTCATCGAACGCCTTGTCGAAGGTTACCTTGGCATCGGCGAAAAGATCGGGGCGGTGTGCCTCCAGAAAACGCTTCTTCATTCCTGCGAGTAGGATCTCCCGTCCACCGTCAATATCGAAGCGCGACCATCCCCGCGGAAGTTCAATCGCGAAATCCACAGCCTTGCGCACGCCAAGCTCCTCACGAAGATTCATCGCGCCGCCCAGATGTCCTCGATCGGCCAAGACTCATCGACCGGCGCACTTGGCGGGAGGACGGACTCAAAAACCCTTCCATCTTCGCGAACCACTCGGAGGAGGTCCTTTAAGGTCGACAAGCCACGAACCACTGATGTCGCAAGTTGCGGAATACACTCGTCTACACCCAACAAGAGCGAAACCTCTCCGTCAGTGAACATATAATTCACTGACTCCAGCAAGACGGATCCACCATCAAAAAGCCACTCGTTCCGGGCGGACAACTGGACTCCGGGGCCGATATTTTCAGCATGAGCCGCGTGCAGGACACCATCCCACTTCGCGATATCTGGTGAAGACTCGTTCTCCACGAGGTACAAGTGGCAAGTTACCGCGGCGGCAGACATGACGGGCCAGACCTGAAACAACGCGTAGGCATCGGAGCGTTCTCTCTCATCGAGCGCCATCTGCAGGAGGTCACGGATATCGGTCGATGTTGATTTCTCGCCGTCCCATCGCGGCGTGCCTACAAGGTATTCAAGCCGCTTCGAGGTGCCGTCGATCCATTGCTCACGTTCTCGATGCGACAACCCTTCGGGGACGGGTATCCAACCCGGAACGTCAAGATCTTCAACCAGTTCTACCGTCCATTTTGCCATTTCGGCACCTCTGAAACTCTTTCGCAGTCGAATGGCCTAGAAGCTAACCCACGCAGGAATGCCAGGAATCTTGACCTCGGGAATATCAATCGGAATCGGATCGAAATGATCAGTCCCCTGAGTGAGTTTACCAACGTTACCGACGGTACCGAGGCTGGTGCCGATCTGCTGCAAATGGAACTCTGCTTTTGTCAGGCCGCGAAACTCGCCCAAGCCAGCTTTGAGTGCGTCATAGTTTCCGATGTACATCTTCAAGTTATCCGTGCGAAAGTTCTTGGCGTTTTTACCAATCAACTGCTCGAGCATCTCGGATCCACTTCTGATCCCCAACGCATCCTTTGCCCGAGCCGCCTTAGTCAGATCCCCGATGGGCCCCTTTGCCATCGCACCCCAAACCTTGGATCCTGCCTTTCCGACATCACTGCCCCGTCGAGCGCCAATGTTGAGCAGGTGCCCAAGCTTGGTTACATTGCTCAATTTTGTGACAGGAATGATGCCCAGGGCATCCAGGCCGAGTTGGCCCAGACTCTGTTGTCCGTACGCGAACTTGATGCACGACAGACCGAAGGCAAGCAGAGCAAGAATGGCGGCCAGTGCGCCAAGGCCGGTGCAGAAGATCGCAACCACGGCGATAATCAGGGCCGCCCACGTGAGAACCTCATAGGCCGCGTTGATGAAGTCCCCGATGTTGTCCCAGGTACTATCTTCGATAGCCCCCGCGAGTCCGTCTGAGATGCCGTTAACGGCCTCATCGAAGCCGTCCTCCCACACGTCGTACCAGGTGTCGAAGCGCTCGGCCTCGTCTTCCCAGTTGTCGTAGGCTTCCTTCTTCGCCTTGTTCTCGGCCGCCTCTTCCTTGTCCGTATCGCCGATTCCGAGGAAGCCACCGTCATCCTCGGTCATGCTGTCGTCCTTGTCACCTGGCAGGGCCTCGTACGTGTCCCAGAGATCGCTGCAAGTCGAGGCCGACCTGTCGATGATCGGCTTGTAGGTCTCCAGCATCTCGCCGTACTTGACAATCACAGGGCCTACCGGCTTGTAGAGGTCAGCGGCCTCTTCGAGAACCTTGTAGGAGTCACCGATGGTCTCCTGGAGTTTCTCAATGGCCTTACCCTGTTGCTCACCACCGGCGAAGGTGTTCTCCTTGATGGCCCGCAGCGTGTCTGCGGCCGTGTCCATCTTCTTGCCAAGCTCTTCGATCTTGGTCCCACGCGCAATGATCCCCGAGGGTGATCCCTCGACCGTCTTGATCTCGCGCCCCTTCGGGGAATTCGGCATTCCACCGAACATGAGCTGTCCTTTCCGCCAGGAGAGATTTACGAACTAGGTGTTCTATTTGGACTCGAACTGAAGGGCAGTCTCGCTGTCCCAGTTCTCGATCCCGTCGATGACACCTTTGATGTGCTCGCTGACCTTCTTCAAGCTGTCTTTGAGGTCGTTGCGCTTGTCGTCCCAGCGCTCTTCGAAGTCACACGCTTTGTCGCGCAGTTCGCTCCTGTCGAACGGATCACCGATGTCGGCCTCAAGATCCTCCGAACTGTCGGTGGCGTTCTCGAACTCATCGACGATCGAGTCCAACGATCTTTTGACCGTCTCGAGTTCGACGATCTTGATCAGAATGTCCGCCATGGCACGCACCTTTCACGTGGTTGCAGAAGCGCCAGCGGGGATCGTCACCGCAGCGCGTGACCGAGAATGGGAGATGGTGGGCCAGCAGATGCCAGCCCACCATCTGGCAAGCGTTGCGACTCAGCCGCCGGCGAGCTGCGAGTCCAGGTCCTGGATGGCGGTCGCCATGTCACGCAGGGCCTGAGCCATGTCCTCGACACCGGCGATGGCGTCCTTCAGACCCGTCGTCATCTCGGTGTAACCATCCTGGAACTTGCCCGACGCCTTCTCCGTCTTGAACCCGTCCTGAACCAGCTCGTCGACGTAGCCCTGACACTCGTCCAGCGCGGACTCAATGGTGTCCTTGCCCTGGTCGAGCTTGTCGGCGGTGCCGGTCATCTCGTCGTAGGTTGCCCCGAAATCACTCATCGATCATTGCCTTTCCGCAATTTTCATCACACGACACCCCGATGCGGCGTCGTTCGTCACCATCACTCACGCATCACATGGTTGTGAGGCGTGAACCGACGAGCCGACACCGTCATCCCGGGTGTGGTGGTCCGAGATCCGGGCAATCAACGTCGTCGCGGTAGTCCTACCCGCTACGGCCAGTTTTAAACATCTCCGAAAGTAAAGTTTCCGCTGGACCTGTTAGAGGGTCGACACCGCAGCATCTGCCGGAGCCGGGTAGTGGTGGGCCGTTTGCCGGCCCACCATCGTGAACCCTGCGGCTCAGCCGCCGGCGAGCTGCGAGTCCAGATCCTGGATAGCCGTGGCCATGTCGCGCAGGGCCTGAGCCATGTCCTCGACACCAGCGATGGCGTCCTTCAGACCCGTGGTCATCTCGGTGTAGCCGTCCTGGAACTTACCGGACGCCTTCTCCGTCTTGAACCCGTCCTGGACGAGCTCGTCCACATAGCCCTGGCACTCGTCCAGCGCCGACTCGATCGTGTCCTTGCCCTGGTCGAGCTTGTCGGCGGTGCCGGTCATCTCGTCGTAGGTTGCCCCGAAATCAGTCATCGATCCTAGCCTCTCCCGCGATTTCATTGCATGGCGTCCCTGAGAACGCCGCTGGCCACCGTAGGCCACCCTTCACACGGTTGTGAAGAGTAAAAACACCTTCGTTGCCCGATTTATGCAGACGTTCAGACAGAACCCTCGGAGTCGCTCGCCAGCGGCATCTGCATGGTCACCGTGCGGCCGGCCTGGACGAAGATTCCGCGGCCTGCCGGAAAGTCGGTGCGCTTGAGCTTGCCGAACGGAACCTTGAACAGCGTGTCGCCGTCGTAGGTGTCCGGCTTGAGCACGATGCCCTGACGAGCGGCCTTCCATTCGCCCATGACGCCCGAGCCGCCGCCGGCTCGAGTGACGTCGGCGTCGCCGACGAAAAGGTGGTCGGAGTTGTTGATGGCCTGCAGCAGGGCGCGCATCGGACGGTCGGCGGGACCGTCGGCGAGGTGGGTCATGTCCTCGGCGACGATCATGATGCGGCCGGGGAAGGACTCGTCGGCGACGATCTCGGCGAGCTCGGTGACGAGCGCCTTCTCGTCGTCGGGGCGGGTGGCGCTGCGTACCCAGGGTCGGAAGTCGCCCAGGGTGGCGCGACGGCTGCCGAGGTGGAACAGCTTGACCTCGGGGTCGAAGCGCTCGACGGACTCGACGAGGGCCTTGAGGGCGTTCGTCTTACCCGACTGCGGCGGACCGGTGATGATGAACGAGCCGATCGGGTCGAAGCCGCGCGGGGACAGGGTGTCGTCGGCGATACCGAAGACGGGCTGCCCGTTGACCTGGGCCGGCATAGCGCTGCTGGAGATCTTCGTGGGCAGGGCGCCGATCTCGCCGACCTCGGGGACGCCCTGGGCGCGCAGCTGGCCAACGAGCTCGTCGAGGGCCTTGGTCTGCTCGGCGACGTTGGTCGTGCCGCCGAGCACGGCGAGCTGCACCTCGGCCTTGTCGACGACGGCGCGGCCGGGAACCGACTGCTCGTTGAGTACGTCCTTGGGTGCTCCGACGAGGACGTACTGGCTCGGGTCGGAGAGCCGCATGACGACGCGGCGCGGGATGTTCGCGAAGACGGCCGTCGGGACGGACCCGGAACGGTCGGCGGTGATCACCGCGTGGATGCCGAGCGGGCGGCCCTCACCGAGGACCCGCATGAAGGACTGGTAGAACGGCGCGCGGCCGGCGGCGATCTCCCACTCCTTCTTGAACTCGGGGTAGTTGTCGATCAGCAGCAGGATGCGCGGCATCGAGGCGTCGGCGAGCTCACGGTATTCGCTGAGGTTCGCGGCGGAGGCCTTCGCGAACAGCTCCGAGCGGCGGTCCATCTCCCGCTCGAGCGTACGCATCAGCCGCTGCAGACGCTCGGCGTCGTCACCGTCGATGATCGAGCCGACGTGGGGAAGGCGCTCGATGGCACCGAGGGCGCCGGAGGCGAAGTCGAGACCGTAGACCTGGACCGTGCCGAGCTCCGGACGGGCGCCGGCAGCGGTCGCGATCGTCTTGAGCAGCGTCGACTTGCCCGACCCGGACGAGCCGAAGATGAGCAGCGAGCCGTCCCGGTCCGGGGTGAAGTAGATCGCGTTCTGCTGCTGCCGCTCCGGGAGGTCGGCGAGACCCAGCAGGATCTGGCCGTCGCCCTCGAGCGGAAGGTCGCGCATGTCGACGACCGTCGCGAGGTCGTCCAGCCACGGTCGCCGCGGCGCCGGCAGCCCGGCGGCGTCGGCCGCACGGATCAGCGTGGTCACGACGCGCTTCTGGTCGTTCGGGCCGAGGTCCTCGTCGTGCGAGTCGCTCTCCGGCGGACGCTCGGGCTCCCACTCGGTGATCGAACCGAACTTGAGCTCGGCCACCTTCACGTCGGCGGTGACGACCTCGTCGTTGCGGGTCCAGCCACCGGCGTACGCGGACTGGAACGGGGTCAGGCGACCCGGACCGGTCTTCGCGATGCCGCGGCCGGGCAGGGACGGCGGGAAGGACGCGGCCACCGGGTCGTCGACGACGTCCTTGGAGTCGCTCTCGTCGGCCATGCGCAGGGCGACGCGGAGGTTGGTGTTGGCCCGCAGGTTGTCCTTGATGACACCGGCCGGCCGCTGGGTCGCCATGATCAGGTGGATGCCGAGCGAACGGCCTCGCTGGGCGATGTCGACGACACCGTCGACGAACTCCGGCACCTCACCGGCCAGAGCCGCGAACTCGTCGATGACCAGCACCAGCGCGGGCGGGCACTCCGGGTCCTGGCGCTTCTCCAGCTCGAGAAGGTCCTTGGCCTTCTTACGGTTGAACAGGTGCTCGCGGTAGTGCAGCTCGGCACGGAGCGAGGTCAGCGCACGTCGCACCAGGTGAGGCGACAGGTCGGTCACCAGACCCACGCAGTGCGGCAGGTCGACACAGTCGGCGAAGGCCGAGCCACCCTTGTAGTCGACGAAGAGGAAGGTCACCCGGTCGGGCGAGTGGGCCGAGGCGATGCCGAGCACCCACGCCTGGAGGAACTCGGACTTACCGGCACCGGTGGTGCCGCCGACGAGGGCGTGCGGACCCTGCGTACGCAGGTCGAGCGTCATCGCGTCCGAGGCTCCCTGACCGATGATGGCGCGGAGGTTTCCGGCCTTCTTCAGCCGCGGCCGCGGCCGGTCGGAGCGGTCGATGATCGAGTTGTTCTGCCGCCAGCGCTCGATGACCGAGTGCGGATCCTCGGCGACCTCGTTGCCCACCAGGGACAGGAAGCCGACCGAGTTCGGCAGGTCGGAGGAGTCGTGGACGACGGTGCTGGCGTCCACGACCGGCGCGAGCCGCTTGGCGAACATGTCCATGTAGGCGTTCGAGACGCCCTCGACGTTGACGCCCTCGTAGAGGTCACCGTTGCGGACCAGGCCGACGGTCGCGTTCTCCAAGCCCTCGCTGACGTCCAGGTAGCTGCGGCACACCGCCGGCAGCGCCTCGACGGTGGAGGACATGAAGACGGCGTGTACGCCGACATCGGCCCCGCGCTCGAGGACCTGCACCAGGCGGGCACGATCCACCGGAGCGTCGTTGGTGACGAAGACGATGATGGAGACCTGCACCCGCGCGTTGGTCTCCTCGCCGGCCCGAGCGACGTCGGTGCCGTACTGCATCGGGTTCCACTTCTCCGGGAACGGGCCGCGGTGCTCAGCGGTCCTTCCGGCGCGCATGATGTATTCCTCGAGCGCGCTGAGCAGTGCGTTGGCCGTCGGCGCGGAGTCGGCCAGCGGCATGTCCTTGAAGCGGTTGGTCTCGGAGGTGGTGTGCGGAAGCCACTTGAGCCACTCGAACTCCTCGACCCAGTCGGGGTCGGCGAAGGCGACGGTGACGACCTCGTTGGGAGCGTGCAGACCGAAGAGCTGCACCGCGATCCCGCGCATCGCGTCGGCCGCGGGCCCGGCCGGGCCCGCGACACCGACGGAGCCCACCGCGGGCAGCGACTCCAGCAGCGGTACGTCATCGACGTACTTGTAGCGCTCCTTCAGCCGCTCGACGCGCTCGATGAACTCGGGCAGGCCGTTCTGGGTGTCGCGCTCGGCGATCGAGTTGCGCGACAGCGCGCGGGTGGTGCCGAGACGTACGGCCAGGAAGTTCCAGTGCTCGGGACGCCGGGTCCACAGCCGCGGGCCGAGCTGCATCGCCTGCTCGAAGACCTCCGCGACCGCGGGGACCTCCTCGTTGCGAGCCAGCTCCTCCTCGGGCTTGCTGCGGTAGAAGATCTCTTCCAGCTTCTCGAACTGTCGCTCGAAGAGCTCGATCTCGTGGTCCTGCTTCGCACCGGCCTGGCGGTGCTGGTTGATGTAGTTGCCGACCGCCATCATCGGGGTCATCACCACCAGCAGCAGCGCCCGGGCGCGGCCGGTCATCGCGTAGATCGAGAGCGCCATGATGACCGGCGCGATCAGCACGAACCACGGGAACAGCTTCTTCTGCATCTCGGTCGGCATCCACGGCGGCGGGTGCTCGGTGCCGGGGTAGCGGACGTCGACCCGCGGGCTGCGGTTGAAGAGCAGGCCGCCACCACGCTCGAGGACCGGGTCCTCGACGGCGGAGAGGAAGTCGGCCGAGAGCTGCATGACCAGCGTGGTGCTGCCGATGATGACGGGCGTGTCCGGCGCCAGGCGTACGCGGGAGACCTGGGTGCCGTCGACGACGACGCCGTTGGCGGAGTTGAGGTCGACCAGCTCCACCGAGCGGTCCACCTCGATGCGGGCATGACGCTTGGAGACCATCGGGTCGGCCAGGACGATGTCGTTCTCGGGCCCACGACCGATCGAGGCGTGGCCGGTGACCAGCGGGAACGCCTGACCACGCACGGGCCCGTCGATCGCGCGCAGCACGCCGACGCTCTTGCGCCGCGAGCCGGTGGCCTCGTGATCCGGTCCCAGGTTGACCACCGCGGCGGCGAACCCGGACCCGATCGGAGCCTCGCCGATGGGGATGTCGTGCTGGAGCGGCTCCATCCGCTCCGCCGTCGGCGGTGCCACCGCCAGGGTCAAGACGTCGTGCTCACCCGCGATGATCGAACGAGCCGGGTCGGCGTCGGCGATGTGCCGAGCGACGTCACCAGCGGTGGCCGTGGAGTCAGCCGTGACGATCACATCCGCAGGCGCGACACCGGGCCGGTGCAGAGTGAGCTTGACCTTCATCCTTCGTTCCCCTCGTCAACGTGCTGAAAAGACCATGCAGAAAGATGGTGCGGGTGGGCCGCGGTCACCCGCGTCGCACCAGGGCCGAGCGGTCGCCGAACCGGATCATCGCGCCGACCGGGGCCAGCACCGGCTCCCAGGCCTTCAGCCGCCGGGTGGCACCTTCGTGGATCACCACGGTGCCGTTGGTGGAGCCTCGGTCGGTGACCTCGACGCCGTCACCGCTGGGACGCAGCGAGAGATGGGTCTTGGAGACCGACACGTCGATGATCGAGACCGTACGCGCCCCCAGAGTGTTCTCCGTCAGGGCGGGGTCGCGACCGACCAGCACCAGACCGGAGACCGGGATCCGCTCGCCGGAGTCGACCTTGAGCATGATCCCGCGCGGCTGCGCCTGCGCGGGGGGCTGCTGGCCGCCGGTGGTCGTCGGTGGCGGGGTTGGCACCGGGGTTGGCACCGGGGTCGGAGCCGGGGTCGGGATCGGGGTCGGAGTGGGACTCGTGTGAGGAGTCGGAGTCGGGTGTGGCGTGGGCGTCGGGGTGGGAGGCGGCGGAGGAACCGTCTGGCTCTGGCCGGGCGTCGCACCGCGAGAGGGCGGGATCGTCGGCGCCACCGGCTTCGGGGCGACGGGGCCCGAGGGCGGGGTCGCGAGCGCACCACCGGGGGACGCACCGGGCTCGTCGCGCTTCGCCTTCGGGCGGGATACGCCGAGCACACCGGCGCTGACCCGGCCCGCGGGCCGGTAGCTGCCGGCGTCGTGGTCGTTGGGCGTGCTGAGCGAGGGCAGCGACTTCCGCTCCGCGACGGGCGCTGCGGCGACCGTCTTCCGGGCGATGCGCATCCGCTTCTCGTCGTAGGGGTCGAGGCCCTCCCGGACGTCGACCATCCAGATCTCGGCGGCCTTGTCGTGCCAGCCGCGGCTCCGCTTCTCCTTGTCGAACAGCGGCGAGGCCAGGAAGGCGATCGGTGCGATCGGGATGATCCCGGAGCCCCACAGCACGAGGGCACGGAGGAACGCGCGGCCGATGCCGGGGCGCTCGAGCGTCTTGACGTTGATCGAGCGGATCCCGGCGATGGACTTGCCCAGCGTGACGCCCCGACGACCGTGGAAGACGATCTGGAGGATCACGTAGATCAGCGTCAGCAGCACGGTCGCGCCACCCGCGATCGCGGCCAGCGTGAAGTCGGGGTGGCTCAGGAACCGGGCGAAGCCGAACTTGCCCTGGGCCAGCTTGAGCAGCAGCGGAAGCGTGAAGACGAGATACGGGACCTGCAGGACCATGTAGCAGACGATGTCGACGGCGGCGGCGACCGCCCGACGGCCAAGCGGCGCGTCCTTCAGCCCGAGCGAGGCAGCGTAGGCCGGATCCGGCTTGCCGTCGGCGGTGAGACCTTCGATCCGGTCGTCATTTTCGGCGACCTCCCATATCTCCACCGCAAGAACTCCTCACGCCCGATGTCCGAGTAATTTCGGCGCTGACCCAGCAACGCCAGAAGGCTACCGGAATGTCCCGGCTCGGGCGCGATGGTGTCTGGGAGGATCGACGTATGTCAACACCCGCCGGGCCATCCGGAAGCCGCGAGCGCATCGTCTTCTCCGACGGCAGCACCGCCGACCTCGTACGCAAGGAGGACGGCTGGGTCATCGACATCAACGGCGTCGCGCAGTCCCATCTCGGTGACGCCGCGCAGCCGCCGAAGCTCGCCTCGATCCGGTGGATGCTCGCGGCACTCGGAGACCAGGCGCCGCAGACGGTCGCTCACCTCGGCGGTGCCCTGCTCGCACTCCCCCGTGCGGTCGCCCACCGGTGGCCCTCGGCCCGGCAGACGGTCGTGGAGCTGGAGCCCGCCCTGGTCGAGCTCACCAGGTCACGGTTCCCCCTGCCCGCCGGGATCACCATGGAGACCGCCGAGGCACGCTCATGGCTCGAGGCTCACCCCGGAGCGGAGCTCGACGCCGTCGTCATCGACATCTTCGTCGGCAATCGGATCCCGCCGGCGTTCACGTCGCTGGAGTGCATGACCGCGGCACGCAGCGCGCTGCGCGAGGGCGGACGACTGATCCTGAACTCCGTCGCCGGCCCCGAGCTGCTGTTCACCCGTCGCGAGCTCGCGACGCTGCGTACGGCCTTCGAGCATGTCGCGATGATCGTGCAGGGGTCCGCGCTCGCGGGCGCGCGGTTCGGCAACGCCACGTTGATCGCCTCGGACTCGCCGATCGACACCGAGGCGATCCGCTCGGCGCTCGCCGGCGACCCGTCGAAGGGAGCGCTGGTGACCGACCTCGACCCGATCATCGACGGCGCCGGCCCGGTCGGCGATGCCGACCAGCTCTGGTCCCCGGAGCCGAACCTGCCCGACGCGAGCGCGGCGCTGCGTCTCCTCGAGCACGCCCGCAAGGCCGTCGACACGCTGAAGACCCCCGCCGACTGACCGTTCCGTCATCTTTGTCTAGCGAGATTCGGCCCTATCGCCCGGCAGATACCGCGACAGGCATCGTCAGCCATTTCTTTTACCGAAACCGGCTTGTAACGTTCAAACAACCTGCACGCGACCTGCGCGCGGGATGCTTGATGAGCACGACAAACCACGATGCACACCATCTATCCGTTGTAGGGGGGACCTCGATGGAAACACTCACCGCGACCGAGCCTGAGGCGACCAGCATCGCCAAGCAGCGCAGCCTCAAGTTCCGGCACGCCAGCGCCCTGACCAAGCTCATGGACGAGCGACAGGACCTGCGCGGTGTTCACGTGTTCGCCGACTTCGTCGACGACTCGGTGCGCTGGTCCGCGTGACCGGCAACTGATTGGGGGGATCCACGATCCCGTTGCGTGAGGCCCGGCCGACGATGGCCGGGCCTTCGCGATTTCCGAGCCGGGCACGGAGCTTGCTCCGGGCCAACGCGAGGAGGTCGAGCGAGCGCAGCGGATGAGCTTGCGAACCCGCGAAGCGGGTCGAGACCTACACCCTCACCTTCGGTGGACGATCCGCCCGCCGACCACGGTCGCCGTGACGCCCCCGTGGGCGATGGCCGCGAGCTCCTCGACCGAGGCGCGGAGCGGGTCGACCTCGAGCACGGCCAGGTCGCCGCGGGATCCGGGCGCGACCGTGGGCTGACCGTCGACCGACGCGGCGAGCGCCTCCTGGGCGGTCAGCGCCTGCTCCGGGTGCCAGGGTTCCTTCCCGTCGCGTGAGCGACCGACCGCGGCGGCGATGGCCAGCCACGGGTCGAGCGGCGCGACCGGAGCATCCGACCCCAGCGCGAGGCGTACGCCCTCCTCGAGCATCCAGCGGGTCGCGAAGCAGCGCTCCTCCCGCCCCGGCCAGACGTCCTCGGTCATCTCGCGGTCGTCGAGGATGTGCGCCGGCTGCACAGAGGCGGTGATCCCGAGCCGGGCCATCAGCGGCAGATCCTCACGCCGTACGAGCTGCGCGTGCTCGATGCTCCCGCGCGCCCCCGTGGCCGCGTACGCCGCCAGCGCCTCGGAAACAGCGCGGTCACCGATCGCGTGGGTGGCCACCTCGAGCCCGGCCGCGTGAGCCTTCCCGAGGAGACCCTTCAGCTCGTCGGGCGACTGGTTGGGCGCCCCGCAGCTGTCCGGGTCGTCGGCGTAGGGGTCGCAGCACCAGGCCGTGCGCGTGCCGAGGGAGCCGTCGCTGATGATCTTCAGCGGCCCCATCGTCAGTCGGTCCTCGCCCGCGATCAGCGGGTCACCGGTGTGCAGACCGGAGGCGATCGCCTCGTCGAGCTGGTCGGCGTACGTCGCGACCCTGATCCGGACCAGGTCGCAGCCGGCAGCCCATCGCGAGCGCCAGTCGTCGAGCCGGAGACCGACCTCGAAGTCGGTCATCCCGACCACACCGAGCGCGGCGGTCCGGGTCAGCATCCGGCGGTAGGCCGCCGGGGTGCTGCCGTTGCTCTCGAAGAGCTCCGCGACCCGCGGGTAGGCCTGGTACCACTCCGTCTCCTGCACCATGTCCTCGCGGCGCGGCAGGTCGAGGGCGTCGAGGGCGGCGGTGTTCAACCAGGCGTGGTGGAAGTCGTGGTTGACCAGGATCGCGGGCGTGCTGCCGGTGACCGAGTCGAGCTCGGAGACGGTGCCCCAGCGGTCCCAGGTGCCGGCCGAGTGGCCCATCCCGACGATTGCCTCGCCCGGCTCACCGTCGAGCGTGCTCGCCGCCGCAGCCACCCGAGCCAGCGCCTCCGCCGGCGAGCGGGTGCCGTGCAGATCGAGCCTGCTGGCCCGCAGCGTCCACTGGCCGAGGTGGGTGTGGGCGTCCCACAGTCCCGGCACGAGCCAGCGGCCACCCGCGTCGTACGCCTCGACGCCGGCCGGCCGGGACAGGCTCTCTCCGACCGCCGACACGAGACCGTCGGTGACGAGGACGTCGACCACTCCGGTGGGCACGGCTGCCCGAGGTGAGAGCGGAACGATGCGTACGTTCCGGAGAAGCAGGTCGGGCATGAGCAGACGATAAAGATTCCGCCCATGCCCGAGCCAATCAGGCTGATCGATCAGCAGGGGCGCGGGCTCAGCGGCGCTTGAAGAGTCCCTTGACGAGCTCCCTGGCTGCCGTGCGCGCGGCCTGCTTGAACGCGGTCGACTTCACCACCGTCTCGATCATCGAGTCGTCATCGTCCCGCGACCGAGATCGCGAACCCGAGGGCTTCTTCGCGGCGGCCTTCTTGGCCGCCTTCTCCTCGGCCTCGGCCTGCTCGGCGGCTTTCGCCGCAGCCGCCGCGGCCTCCGTCTTCACCGCGATCTGGTCGGCGGCGGACTCGACCTCGACGGCCGTGGAGTACTTCGGCGCCAGCGGCGAGGACGCCACCGCAGCCTCCATCGCCGCCGCCTCCGCCGGGCCCATCAGTGACTCGGGCGCGCGCAGCCGGGTCCAGGCGACCGGCGTCGGCGCACCGCGCTCGTTCATGACGGTCACGATCGCCTCACCGATACCGAGCGTCTGGATGACCGCGCCGAGGTCGTCGTAGGAGGAGGTCGGGTAGGTGTTGACGCTCGCCTTGAGCGCCTTGGCGTCGTTGGGCGTCGCGACCCGGAGCTGGTGCTGGATGCGCGAGCCGAGCTGACCGAGCACGTCCTCGGGTACGTCGGTCGGCTTCTGGGTCACGAAGAAGACGCCCACGCCCTTGGACCGGATCAGCCGGACCGTGTTGGTGATCTGGTCGAGGAACGCGTCCGAGGCGTCGTTGAAGAGCAGGTGGGCCTCGTCGAAGAAGAAGACGAGCTTCGGCTTGTCGGCGTCACCGACCTCGGGAAGCGCCCGGAAGAGCTCGGCGAGCAGCCACATCAGGAAGGTCGAGAAGATCGCCGGTCGGTCCTGCAGGTTGGGGAGCTCGAGCAGCGAGATGATCCCGGCGTCGCCGTCGTTGCGTACGAAATCCGTGACCGCGAAGGCCGGCTCGCCGAAGAACTCGTCCGCGCCCTGGTCGGCGAAGGCGATGAGCGTACGCAGGATCACCCCCGTCGTCGCGGACGAGAGGCCGCCCAGGCCCTTGAGATCGGCCTTGCCCTCGTCGGAGACCAGCCACTGCAGGACCGCCCGCAGGTCATCGAGCCCGACCAGCTTCAGACCGGCCTTCTCGGCGTAGTGGAAGACGAGGCCGAGCGAGGACTCCTGTGTCTCGTTGAGGCCCAACACCTTGGAGAGGAGAGTCGGCCCGAAGGCGTCGACCGTCACCCGGACCGGGATGCCGGTGCCCTCGCCGCCGAGGGCGAAGTATTCGACCGGGAACCCGCGGCCCTGCCAGTCCTGTCCGACGGAGGCCGCTCGTGCGGTCAGCTTCTCGCTCGACTCACCCGGCGCGGAGAGACCGGAGAGGTCACCCTTGATGTCAGCGGCGAACACCGGGACCCCGGCTGCGGAGAGCTGCTCGGCCAGCAGCTGCAGGGTCTTCGTCTTTCCTGTGCCGGTCGCACCGGCGACCAGGCCATGCCTGTTCAGCATCCCCAAAGGAATGCGGATCGGCGTCTCCGTCAACGTCTCAGCGTCCGCCATCAGCCCCCCGAGCTCGAGGGCCGAACCCTCGAATTGGTAGCCGGGCCCGACCGCTTCTGAGAGAGCAGCAGCATCCGTCATGACGAGGACTCTATGTTGGTATTTGGTCGCGGGGCGATACAGTCACGAGGGTGATCTTCAAGCGTGTCGGCGATTCTCGCCCCTACCCTGACCATGGTCTGACGACCAAGGGGTGGGCTGCGCTGCCTCCTCGGACGGTCCGTCTCGACGAGCTGGTGACCACGAAGGACACCCTCCAGCTGGTCGCTCTGCTCAACGAGGACTCGACATTCTTCGGCGACCTCTTCGCCCATGTCGTGGAGTGGAACGGCGAGCTCTACCTCGAGGACGGGCTCCACCGGGCGCTCCGCGCGGCGCTCCAGCAGCGCAACGTGCTCCACGCCCGCGTGCACACCCTCGGCTGATCTCTCCGAGCGGTTAGGCTCGGCATCATGCTCGATTCGGCCCTCACGGGACTTCGTACGTTCATCATCCTCGCCGTCCTCGCGGCCGCGGTCGCGCTGGCCGGCGCGTGGGGATGGAAGGCGATGACCGCGCCCTTCCCGCAGAAGGTGGATGTCGGGCCGTGCGTGGACACTCCGGTCAAGAAGGGCTCCGAGGTCTACCCCTCGCAGGTGGTCGTCTCCGTGCTCAACGCGAGCACCCGCGCCGGGCTCGCCACCCGGGCGATGACGGACCTCGTCGACGAGGGCTTCGTCAAGGGTCGGACCGGCAACGCTCCCAGCGGCACCAAGCTGAGGACCGTCGAGGTGTGGACACCCGACAAGGACGCCCCCTCCGCTGCCCTCGTCGCGAGCTGGCTCGGCGACGCGAAGATCGTCGAGAAGAAGACCGACATCCCCGGCATCATCGTGGTCACCGGCGAGAACTTCCCCGACGTCGGCGGCGGCGACAAGACCATCACGGCCAAGGCCGACGCCACGATCTGCAGCCCTCCCGTGGAGTAGGGGGCGTCCTCATCAGCGCAGCCAGCCGGCCAGGCGGCCCTTCCTGCTGACCATCTCGAGGCGACGTTCGGCCTGTTCACGCAGGTGCCGGGGCACGACGACCAAGACGACATCGCGGGCGCGGAGCACGGTGGTGCTCTCCGGCACCAGGGTCTGTCCGTCGCGGATCAGCAGCGACACCGACGAGCCCGTGGGCAGGCGGAGCTCACCGACCTCGACACCGTGGAGCCGCGACTCGCGCGGGATCCGGAGCTGGATCAGGTCGGCCGCGATCTGCTCCAGCGGCGCGACGTCCAGGTCGAGGGATCGCGGGTCGTTGGGGCGGGCGACCGAGAGCACCCGCGCGACCCAGGGAAGCGTCGGACCGGTCAGCAGCGTGTAGACGACCACCATCACGAAGACCAGGTCGAAGAGCTCCTCGGCGCCGTCGACGCCCTCGGCCAGCGGGATCGTGGTGAGCACGACCGGCACGGCACCGCGCAGCCCCGCCCAGGAGACGAACGCCGTCTCGCGCCACGACATCCGGGACACCAGCGTGCTGACCAGCACCGATGCCGGCCGGGCGAGGAAGGTCAGGATCAATCCGGCGGCAAGGGCGAGGCCGATCGTCTCGAGGTCGATACGTCCCGGGGAGAGCAGCAGCCCCAGCATCACGAAGAGCCCGATCTGGGCCAGCCAGGCCACGCCTTCGGCGAACGATCTGGTGGCGCCGCGGTGGGGCAGGTCGGTGTTGCCGAGCACGAGTGCGGCCACGTAGATCGCCGCGAACCCGGACCCGTGCAGCCAGGACGAGCCGCCATAGGCGAGGAAGGCCAGCGTCAGCACGGCCAGCGGGTAGAGACCGGCGGAGGGCAGCGCGGCCCTGCGCATCAGCCACGCACCGCCGAACCCGACGATCAGGCCGATCACGATGCCCAGCAGCAGCTCGCCGACCACGATCCCGGCCACGACGACCGGATGGTTCTCGCCGATCGCACCGCTGGCGATGAGCGTCACGATCACCACGGTCGGGGCGTCGTTGAGCCCCGACTCCGCCTCGAGGACGCCGGTCAGGCGCTTGGGCAGCGGCACCACCCGTAGCACCGAGAACACCGCCGCCGCGTCGGTCGGCGACGTCACCGCTCCCAGCAGGAACGCGAGCTGCCATGGAAGCCCGAGCAGATAGTGCGCGCCCACGGCGACGATCCCGATCGAGACCACCACGCCGACCGTGGCCAGCATCAGGCCGAGGCCGAAGGAGGGACGTACGTCCTTCCACGACGTCGTCAGACCACCTTCGGCCAGGATCAGCGCCAGCGCCCCGAAGCCGATCGCGTGCGCGACAGCGGCGTCGTCGAACCGGATCCCGAGCACCGACTCGCCGAGCAGGACCCCCATCAGCAGGTAGATCAGCAGTGACGGCAGGCCCGCCTTCGTCGAGACCCGCACCGCCAGGATCGCCAGGAGCGTGACCAGGGAGCCGATCAGTACGAACATGTCGAGCTGATGGACATCAAAGCTCATGTGCGTCGGGCCCCCCTCCGACCTCTGGGACTGCATCCTAATGTTTGCCCCTATGGACCGTCTGACTGCCGCCCAACGCGCGAACGTGCCTCCTTTTCACGTGATGGACATGCTCGAGCGAGCGGCGCAGCGGCAACGGACGTACGCCGATCTCATCTCGCTCACCTCGGGGCAGCCGTCCACGGGAGCGCCGCAGGCCGTCAGCTCCGAGGCGATCCGGCTGCTGCAGAGCGGTGATCCGCTGGGCTACACGCCGGCGACCGGGATCCTGGAGCTGCGGCAGGCGATCGCCGGACATCACCGGTCCTGGCACGGCATCGACGTCTCCCCTGACGACGTGATCGTCACGACCGGCGCCAGCGGCGGGTTCCTGGCCAGCTTCCTGGCGGCCTTCGACGTCGGCGACAAGGTGGCGATGGCACGGCCGTCCTACCCCTGCTACCGCAACGTGCTCGCCGCCCTCGGCTGTGAGGTCGTGGAGATCCCGACCGGTGCGGCCGAGCGTTTCCAGCCGACCGTCGAGCAGGTGCAGGAGCTGCACGAACGCGTCGGGTTGAAGGGGCTGGTGGTGGCCAGCCCGGCCAACCCGACCGGGACGATGCTGCGGCCGGAGGAGCTCGCCGGGCTGGCGCGCTACTGCGAGGAGGCCGGGATCCAGCTGATCTCGGACGAGATCTACCACGGCCTGACCTACGGCGGGGACGGTAGCCGTGGCCGCAGCGCCTGGGAGACCTCGCGCGATGCCGTCGTCTTCGGCTCGTTCTCGAAGTACTTCTCGATGACCGGGTGGCGCATCGGCTGGTTGCTCGCACCGGCCCATCTGCGGCGCGCGATCGACGTCCTGGTCGGCAACTTCACCATCTGCCCACCGGCGCTCGCCCAGCATGCCGCGGTCGCGGCGTTCACCCCGGACGCCTATGCCGAGCTCGACAGCCACGTGACCCGCTACGCGACCAACCGCGGCGTCCTCCTCGACGGCCTCCGCTCCCTGGGCGTCACCGAGATGGCCCCGGCCGACGGCGCCTTCTACGTCTACGCCGACGTCAGCCGCTGGACCGACGACACCATGGCCTGGTGCCACGAGGTCCTCGACCGCACCGGCGTCGCGATGGCTCCGGGAGTCGACTTCGATCCTGTCGACGGCCACCGCTTCGTACGCCTCTCCTTCGCCGGCTCCGCCGCCGAGATCGAGCAGGGCCTCGACCGCCTCTCCACCGTCGTTCGCTAGGGCTTCGCGGGCGATTTTGAGAAAGTTCAGGATTTTACGTTTAGAAACCGCTCCAGCGGGGTAGGACCATCACAGAGACCTGCCCAAGGAGGGATATGTACGGCGACAGCGACGTGATTCGTCGTCGGGTGAACCGTCTGCGCGAGCAGGCGGACGACATCCGCGCGAGTGCCGACCAGCTGGTGGTGCAGGCCGAGGCCGTGCCCTGGCACGGTCGGGCGGCCCAGTCCCTGCGTGGGCGGATGAAGGAGCGAGCCACCTCGCTGCGCATCGCGGCCGAGCAGCATGACCGCGCGGCCGACACCCTGGCCAAGCACCTCAAGCAGGTCGACCTGTTCAAGGAGCAGATCGCCGAGGCCGAGGCACGCGCCGAGGCGCTGGTCGCCGACGGCAAGCTCAACGGATTCGAGGCCCCCGAGCCGGGCCACAAGGACTGGCTGGAGGTCACCCTTCGATGACCACGATCGACCTGGGCCCCGCTCCGGCGGCGCCGACCGAGCCATGGGCGGGAGTCCCCCGCCGGGTCGGCCTGACCCTTCCCGAGCTCACCCACGCGTGCGAGGCCATCGGGGCGCCGCTGCCGTTCGAGGTCGCGACGCACCGCGAGGAGGGGCTCGACGCCCGGTTGGGGCGCACCCGCTCGGCGAGCGAGGCCGAGGCACTCGCCCGCGCCGTCGCGGGATTCGGTGAGGGCAGCGCCTCGCTGCAGCGACGCGACCTCCTCGACGGCGACGGCACCCTCGACGACGGGATCGCCGGCGCCCTCGGCCTGCTCGCGACTCCGGAGGTCGTCATCGACCTCGACGTCGTCGTCGACGGGCTGCGTGGCCGCGCCTGGCACCGGCAGAAGGGCGAGGCGGCCGCCTCGCTCGCCACCGTGGACGGGCTCGTCTTCGAGCTCTCCTGGTATCCCTCCGCGGCCTGGGCGACCGAGCTCGGGCGCATCGCCACGTTGCCGGGCGACACCGCCCGGCTGACCTCGGCGGTGCCCGACCAGCTCGAGGTCCCCTTCGCGACCGCCGATGCCGTCTTCGAGGCGCTGCGCACCGGACGCGGCGACCTGGTTCCCGTGCTGACCGCCGGCGACGTCGTCGTCTCGAGCGCCCTCGAGGCCCTCTCCAACGAGACCCACGGCCGCCTGCGCGCCGTCGTCGCGACGACCGCCGACCCGGAGCACCCGCTGATCGGCACGGTCTCCTGGACGCTCGTCAACGACGGCTGGCGTTCGATGCGTACGGTGTCGCTCGACGGTGAGCTGACCCTGCTGATCACCAGCGTGGAGCCGTCCGAGCTCGCCGCAGACCTTGCCCCTGTTCTCGCGGAGGTGGCCCGATGAACGATGCCGGAAACAACGCAGCCAACGATCCTGCGAACCGCCTGGGACCCGTCCCCGGCAGTGCCCCCGACTCGGTGGCGCCGGCGACGGGCCCGGAGGACAAGTACGCGCAGATCCTCGGTCTGGCGAGCTCCATCGGCGACGCCGGTGCGCAGCTGCGCGAGTGGGCCGAGCTGGGCGCCGAGATCCTGAACGACGACGACGTCACCGACTCGGCCGAGCTGTCCGCGAAGACCTGGGAGCCGGCCGAGGAGGAGATCCGCGCCGCGATCTCGGAGAAGGGCGGCATCCTCGGGCTCGGTCAGGCTCTCGACGCCGATGCCGTCTCGGTGCGCGCGACGGTGCAGACCTACCGCTGGATCGACGAGCTCCAGGCCGCCGCCCGCCGCTCGCTGGGTGCGATCGCGGCCAACGCCCTCGACTACCTCGCGCCCGAGGTCGAGCTCGGCGGGTCGCTGCTGTCCGCCGGCCTGATCGAGACCGACGCGCTCGACCGTGAGGGCGTCACCGCCTACCTCGGCGAGCTCGCTCAGGGTCACCCCGAGCTGATGGACCACATCGCCACCGGCGGCGGGCTGCTCGAGTCGCTCGAGCTGCGCTCGCTGCTCACCGCCGACTACCCGCGCGGCGACGACACCGCCGCTGCCACCGCGGGCGCCCGGCGCGCCGCAGGCATCGACGCCTTCGCGGCCGACGCCGGACACGCACTGCGCGACGTCGGCGGTGCGCTGACGTCCACCGAGGAGGAGACCCGCGCCGGCGAGGTCACCGCCTCCACGCCGGCCACCATCGAGGAGCTGATCCGCACCCTCGAGGCGACCGAGTCGGGTGTCGCGATCCAGAAGGCGGCCCCCGGCCGCTACATCGCCTACCTCCCTGGCCCCTACGTCGGCAGCCGACGCCTACGGCTCGTCTCCGGGGACCTCTCCGACTACATCGCCACCGCGTCGCAGACCATCGAGGAGGCGGTCGAGCCCGGCTCGCACGTGATGCTCGTCGGTGCCGCGGCAGGGGGCACCGCGGCGGCCGCGATCGCGGCAGCAGCACGGGGTGCGTACGCCGTGGACCAGGTCGTCACCGTGGGCGCTCCGGGCGCGGCAGCGCCGCGGGTTCCGGAGACCACCCGGGTGCTGTCGTTGGAGGACCGCTCCGACCCGGTGGCGCTCCTCGGCGGGCTCATCAACGCGGGCGTCGGACACCGGTTCACGGTCGTCTACGACGGCACCGCGGCGGAGGACAGCCACTACATCGCCGGCGGACGGGCCGCGGACAACGCCAGCCACGACGAGCTGCGCGACGAGATCGGGAGGATCCGCAGCCTGGGATACCTGGCCTAGGCCGTCTATCCCGGATACGCGGCCTGGTATCGCCGGGTTGCCATGAGGATCTGAGTCGATACGGTGTAGGTCGCCCTCTGCGGCATCCCCGGCGGACCGGTGCCCGTCACCGGCTGTTCGATCGCGGTGGGCACTCTGACGCCTACCCGATCGGTCCCAGTGAAGTCCATCGTCATCCACGCCGGCCTCCCCAAGACGGGCACCTCCGCGGTCCAGGCGTTCTTCAGCACCAACGTGGAGAAGCTCGCACGGGCCGGCATCCACTACCCCCAGCACCGTGTCGACAGCAACGGCATCAGCGCCGGCAACGCCGGGTCGCTGATGGAGCGCTCCGGCCACCTGTTCGTGGCCTCGCCGCGAGAGATCGCCGGCACGCTCGCGGACTTCGAGGCCAGCGGCTGTCACACGCTGCTGCTGTCGTCCGAGGCGTTCCTCCCCGAGCTGCCCGGGATCGCCGAGCACATGCCGCCCGAGGCCCGGTTCGTCCTGTACGTCCGTGATCCCCTCGCCTTCCTGGAGTCCGACTACAACCAGCGGGTCAAGCGGCTCCCTCATGTCCACCCGTTCGAGCCGGCGCCGGAGGCGTACGGCGGCTGGCTGGGGCACGAGCACCTCTACCGCGCGCTCGACTCCGAGGCGGTGCGCTCCCGGCTCGTGCTCCGGCCCTATCTTCCTGAGCTCTTCGTCGGCGGCAACCTGCTCACCGACCTGTTCGACACCGCCCGGATCGACACCGCCGAGCTCGGCGACCTCTCTTTGCGGCAGGTCAACCTCTCCTACTCGCTGCACGCGCTCGAGATCAAGCGTGCGCTCAACGTGCTCCCGCTCGGGCCGCAGCTCCAGGAGCGTCTCGACATCCACCTGCAGTCCTGCCCCCTCGGGCCGACGACCTACACCCTGATCCCTCCCGCCGACTACGAACGACTGCGCAAGGTCGCCGACGACGAGCTGCACGCGCTGGCACTGAGGTACGACATCGACTCGCTCGAGCCGATGCGGGAGCTCCTGCGTACGAAGCCGCAGAAGCCCTACCACCCGCAGGCGCTCACGGAGGACGAGGTGGACGCCGTCGTCCGGCACATCGCCACCGTCGGCAAGCGGCTCACCCGCCGGATCGCCCAGATCCTCGCCGAGCACCCCGAGATCGAGCTCGTCTATCCCTCGCTCCGCGACTCGTTCGCTGCCGCTGCCGCCGAGCTGGGCGAGGAGACCGTGGCCGTGGGGCGTCGGCGTTGGTGGTGGCGGAGGTGAGTTGGGATACCCGGTTAACCGGGTATCCCTGCACTTCTCTGGCG